>NZ_CP094829.1 GCF_022865125.1 Acuticoccus sp. I52.16.1
GCTCCACCACTCATCTCCACCGCCAAGGCCGCATGACGATGGCCTCCCTCGCTACACCCCAATTCTCCACCTCATTGACGGACGTGACCCTCCAAACAGAAACAAAAGACGGTATGCTATCGAGATCTGGTCCGATCAAGGAATAGACCGGCAATGCCGATACGACGCGAACAACGGGGGTTCTACCCCATCGATTGGCCGGAGCTGAGCCATGTTATTCGCTTCGAGCGTGCGCAGGGATGTTGTGAACGGTGCACGAAACCGCATGGTGCGCGCGTTTGGCATCTTGGCGAGATGCGCATTTCGGGACACGTCGGTCTCTGGTGGACAGGCGAGGCTTGGCGCGACGAGAACGGGAAAAAGGTCAAGTTGGCGCCGCTTTCGGCGCTCCAGAAGCAGGCGCTTCAACAAGTGTGGCTCTGGCCCGAACTGGTCTCTCCGGAGAAGGATGCCGCGATGATCGGTCTGCGTCGCTCGACGGTGTCTCTCGCGTGCTGCCATCTTGACCACGATTCATTCAACAACGCGCCGTCAAACCTCGCCGCACTTTGCCAGCGCTGCCATTTGAAGCACGATGCCAAAGACAACCTGTCCCGCCGGCGCCTGAACCGATGGTCCCGATTGACAAACGGCATGCGTTCATTCGCGTTTGCTTGATCGTTGACCAACAGAGCCAGATTGACGGGACCGCCGGCCTGACATGAAAGCAGGCTCGCTAGTCGATCTCGTCATCATCGCGCATGAAGCGCCCGGCGACGGGAATATCCCCCGCCATCAGCTTCTCTTTGGACAGCAAGCCCGCGTCCTCGAGGGCTTCCATATCCGGCAGGTCCCGCAGAGTGTCGAAGCCAAAATGCGACAGGAACGACGGCGTAGTGACATAGGTGTAGGGGGCGCCTGGAGTCGGACTGCGCGGCCCCGCCGCGATAAAGCCCAGCGAGCGCAGGTGGCCGATGACATCACGGCTGACGTCCTTGCCGAAAAAAACGCTGAGCTCGCCGCGTGTGATCGGTTGGAAATACGCGATGCACATCAAGACCAGCGCATCTGACTGCGATAGCGCCTGCGTCTCGTCACCAAGGCCGGTGGCGGCACGAATGGCGGTAGCAAAACCCGTTCTGGTGCGGAACTGCCAACCGCCGGCGACCGCGACAAGCTCGTAGGCTCGGCCACGCAGCTCGCTGCGGATATCGTCGATGATCAGATCGAGGTTGCACTCGCGGCCGACGACACGTGCCAGAACCTCGCGGCCCACGGGCTCGGGCGAGGCGAAAATCACCGCTTCGACACGGCCCATCCATTCCCGCCAGCGTAGATCTGGCGGCAAATCTGCAAGTTCGACGTCGAGATCCCGTTTGGTCCGCTGGCGGCGCGTCATGATCTACAGCCCATAGAGCCGAAAGGTCGGCCGTCCGGTGAGCTCGCGCACGCCCCCCAGTGCGACCAGACGTTGGAACATCCGTCGGCTTGAGCGAGCGCTCGCCGCCTTGCCGGATCTGGCAGGCTGCGCGTCCTCACTGAGCAGGATCGCCACCATTCTATCGGCATCCCTGCTCCGCAGCTGCGGTGCCACCTGGAGAAGTTGTTCGGCGCGCCGGGCCAGATCGAGATAGCGGTCGGCCGCCGCCGCGGCGCCCCGGGCATAGGCGAGGTTGCAGGCATCGAGCCAGGCGCTATCGCCATCGCCGTGCGCGGCGGCGTTAGGGAAATCGCCGCGCTTCAGGTACGCCGCAAGCAACGGCACGGGCGACGGCCAATTCAGACGATGCGCCAGGACCGCGTCCGCGAGCCAGAGCGCAAGCGGCCGGCTATCGGGCCGAACCCGCAGACTGTTCGCCGCGACCGCGGCCGCGATTCGGACCGCGCTCCCCTGCCCTTTCCGCTGGTCAGAGGCAAAGGCAATGGCGTTCTGGAGCGCATCATCGCAGGTGTGCCCGAGCAACGTCGCGAGCTTCATCTCCCACTCGCTGGGGGACATCGCAGAACGCTCGCCCAGCCAACGCCAGACCTTGAGCAAGCGCCCGGCCGGTCCTGGATCATCGCCAGCACGGCGCAGATACCAGTGGTCGCGCAGAATCGCCTCGTCCTCTGTCCGGCCGCCGAGGTTGGCTAACATCGCTGCACAGGTCAGCGACAAGCGCTGCCGCCATAAAATGCCGAGCGGGTGTTCGTGGCGGGCGACCGGATGCATGGCGGCGAGGGCAGCGCCGCAGAGAAAGCTCGCGTCGTCAACGGCTTCGCCTGACGTCGGCGGGCGCGACCAGTTGGGAACCGGCGGGAAGTGTGGCGGCGGTTCGGGCATGATTCGCGCACGGGCCATCTGTGAGCCTCTCTCATTGCGGCGCTTTGCGCCCTACCGAGTGGCATATAGCGCCGCGTTTGGCCGCGGTCGTTCGTATCAAAAAACAGTCCTGTTGTGATACGAATGGTCCCTTGTCCGGCCCGCCTCATGAGCTAAATCGACTTCGCGTCGCTCTGCAGACTCGCGGGTTAGCGTCCACGGAAGTGGTGGAGTTTCGGGCGTGGGTTGGGGGTGGCCATCGGGACGTGCGGGTACGGTGGAGTTTGCCGACTTCAACCGATCCACAGAGGACCCGATGACCGAGGACAGGATGGCGCTGATGGAGGCGCTGCAAAAGGCCGACGGCGGGCCAACCTAATCTTCGCCCCAGGGGCTGTAGAGCGCGACTCCAAACCCAAGATTGCGGGTCGCCAGCGTCAGACCGTGCACCAGAGCAGTCGCCGCGATCAGCGCATCGGCAAGATGTAACGTGCGCCCACGCTGCGCCTGTCCGGCGCGTAGGGCAGCCGCCGCTCTCGCTTCGGGCACACCGACCGGTAAAACGCGGTCTTGATAAAGCGAAAGGAAACGCTCCACCGTCTCGGTCAGAGTTCGCCGCCTCGTTCCGTCTCCGAGCCGCTCCAGCCCATAGCGCAGTTCATGCAGCGTGATCACGGAAATGAATCCGTCCTCCAGCGTGTCGAGATAAGCAACCACCTGCGGGTTGCGGTTGAGCTTGGTAAGCTCGGAGATCACGTTGGTGTCGAGGAGCACGCCCGTCACGAAGGCTCATCGAAAGGATTGGGACGTGGTGGCTCAATACGCGAGGGGAGTTCGAGTTCGCCCAACTGAGGCCAGTTCTGGACCAACCAGTGGCCGAGCCGCTGACGCGGCGCCTGAAGGCGCTGCCACTCGGCTTCTGAGACTACCATGTAGCCGCGGCGAGTACCGATGCGCTGTGGCCCTTCCTCTCCGGCGCGCCGCAGCACTTCGGACAGACGCGCCTTGGCCTCGGCGATCGTCCAGATATGGGTCATGAATGCCATCCCCGATCTAGTCCATACTAGTCCATATCGCAAGCAAGCCTACACCCGCCCTATGCCGAGCGCCACCTCACCCGCCATTCCGCCGATCTCGTTGCCAAGGGGCGCAGCTCTGGCCGAATAATTGACGAGAAGCATGGCTCACATCAAGCACGACGTTTTGCGCAAGACCTAGCGTCTTCATGTGCCAGACACCGCTTCAAATGCGAATCAGCCAAAGGTCAGCCTGCCCATCGCGGCGCTTTTCGATGCGTTTTCGGACGAAAAGCGCCGCACCTGTCGCCCTCTTCTGAGGAACGATAATGTTGCCTTATCAGTCGTTTCGCTCTTTATAGAGGAGATGACCGATTCGCGCGCCCAAGACCCCGCAAAAGCCCTCCCCGCTCCGTCGGCAACGCAGGGCGCCGGCGCGGCGCCCCCCTCCCCCGCCCGGCATGCGCTACCGCCGGCACACCTCGAGCATCTCGTCGAGCGGGCGCGCGGCTACGTCGAAGCCGCGAGCTCGGCCAACACACGCCGCGCTTACGCCGCCGACTGGAAACATTTTACCGGTTGGTGCCGGCGGCAGGGCCTCGACGTGCTGCCGCCCGATCCGCAAACCGTCGGCCTCTACATCACTGCCTGTGCCTCCGGAACGGTAAGCGGCGACAAGAAACCCAACGCCGTCACGACGATCGAGCGCCGCCTCTCGGCATTGAGCTGGCACTATGCGCAACAGGGACAGCCGCTCGACCGCAAGGACCGCCATATCGCAACCGTGATGGCCGGCGTGCGCAACAAGCACTCCTCCCCTGCCCGCCAGAAGGAGGCGATCCTCCCCGAGGATCTGATCGCCATGCTGGAAACGCTCGATCGCGGCACGCTGCGCGGCCTGCGCGACCGGGCCATGCTCCTGCTCGGCTTCGCCGGAGGTCTGCGCCGCTCCGAAATCGTCGGTCTTGATGTCGGCCGCGACCAGACCGATGACGGCCGTGGCTGGATCGAGATTCTTGACAAGGGGCTGATCGTCACCCTGCGCGGCAAAACCGGATGGCGCGAGGTCGAGATCGGCCGCGGCTCGGCGGAGACCACGTGCCCCGTTGCAGCGATCGAGACCTGGCTGAGACTCGGCCGCATCGCGCACGGGCCGCTGTTTCGTCGCGTCACGGGCCGCGGCAAGCTGCTCGCGAGCGACAGGCTCAACGATCAGGAAGTCGCACGGGTGGTCAAGCGCGCGGCGCTGGCCGCCGGTATCCGTGGCGATCTCTCCGAAGGCGAACGGGCGCAAAAGTTCGCCGGCCATTCCCTGCGCGCCGGCCTCGCCTCCTCCGCCGAAGTCGAGGAGCGCTACGTCCAAAAACACCTCGGCCACGCCTCCGCCGATATGACCCGACGCTACCAACGCCGCCGCGATCGCTTCCGCGTCAACCTTACAAAAGCCGCCGGACTATGACCGACCACCCACCAGCCCAGTGATGCCCGGGCGCTCGCCTGAGGAGATAGTGATCGCATTGGACAACGGATGATCCTGGCTAGCAGCGCAAAGCAATAGCTGGGCAGGTCACATGTTACCTATTGGGTGCTCAGACCTCACCGCCAACTCGACGCACCGTGCCTGCAACGAATGATGCTTTGTCTGACAATAACTAGTGGATTGATCGGATCAAAAGAGTCCGGCTTGTGGATTCCATATTGGATTGCGGCGTGCGAGTCTGGCGCATGCGCACCGGTATCTCCTTCACGTTATCTTCGCGCGACCGCCAGAGATTGCTGGCGATCGTCGCGTCACCGCGGAGCCCGCAGAAGCATGTCTGGCGGTCGCGTATCGTGCTTTTGAGCGGCGACGGTCTCGGCACTTCGGCGATCATGGCTGAGACGGGCAAGTCCAAGACCTGCGTGTGGCGCTGGCAGGAGCGGTTCATGAGCGAAGGCGTCGATGGCCTGCTTCGCGACAAGTCGCGTCCGCCAGGCAAGGCTCCGGTCGCGCCCGATCACGTCGCCGAGATCGTCCGCCTGACGCTTGAGCCGCCGCCGTTCGAGGCCACCCATTGGACGCTGCGGGCGATGGCGAAGGTGGCCGGCGTGGCGGCTTCGACCGTGCAGGGCATCTGGAAGGCGCACGGACTCAGCCCGCACCGCTGGCGGCACTTCAAGCTCTCCAACGACCCGGCCTTCGCCGAGAAGCTCACCGACATTGTCGGCTTGTATGTCGATCCGCCGGCTCATGCGGTGGTGCTGTCGGTCGATGAAAAATCGCAGATCCAGGCGCTCGACCGCACCCAGCCCGGCCTCCCGATGAAGAAGGGCCGCGCCGGCACCATGACCCACGACTATAAACGCCACGGCACCACCACGCTGTTTGCCGCACTCAACGTGCTCGACGGTACGGTCATCGGGCAGAACATGCAGCGCCACCGCCATCAGGAGTTCATCCGCTTCCTCAACCGCATCGAGCGCGAGGTGCCGCCCGATAAGGCCATCCATGTGATCCTCGACAACTACGCCGCGCACAAGAAGGACAAGGTCCGTGCCTGGCTCGACCGCCATCCGCGCTGGACCTTCCACTTCACGCCAACCTCGTGCTCCTGGCTCAATGCCGTCGAAGGCTTCTTCGCCAAGCTCACCCGGCGCAGGCTCAAGCACGGCGTCTTCTATTCCGTCGTCGATCTTCAGGCCGCCATCAACCGCTTCGTGAGCGAATACAATGCGGCGAACCCAAAACCATTCGTCTGGAAAGCCGATCCCGATGATATCATCGCCGCTCGAAACAGAGGGTTCCAAACGTTGGAATCAATCTACTAGATCTAATCTCGGTGGCTGAATGTGAGCATAAACCTAGAAAAACTTTGGTTAACGCTGTCGCCGGCGCTGCAGCGCCAGGTTGCGGCCCGTGCGGGATCTCGATCTCGACGAGGGTCTCGCCCTGCCCGAGTGCCGTTTCCATCAGACCGGTGAAGAAGGCATCGGCCGGAATCTCGCGCCAACCTTTCGGTCCGGTCGCCCGGAGTGTTGCGCAGAGCAGCGTGAGGATCAGCGGCACCTCCGAGGCAGGATCGTGAAATTCATCATCGGAACGAGACTCCGGCCGCCGGCGATCAGCTTCGCCCGGTCGCCATGTTCGCGGAGCGCGGCTTCGACCGTCTCGCTGCAAACGGGAGCGCCACGACGACAGAGGCGATCCGTCGAGCAATACAAAATAGTCAAGAGAGCCTGAGAGTTCTCGCCAGGCGCTACGGCATCAATCAGAAGACCGTCGCCAAATGGAAGAAGCGTGGCTCTGTCACCGACCTGCCGAAGAACCAGCCCGGTGCGCGGCGCGTCGATGATCGCCGCGTGATCTCGGGCATCATCCACGTGCTGAGGAGCGGCTGCCGCTGGCGTGATGTGCCGGCGGTCTACGGCCCGCCAAAGACGATCTACAATCGCTGGCACCGGTGGTCTCAGCGGCGCTTCTGGCAGAGCCTCTTCGAGGCCTTGCGCGAGGTCAGCCCCGACGATGCCCATTGCATCGATAGCACCACGCAATGGCCCACCGCTCTTCCGCCGGCGGAAAAGGGGGGCGTCTTGCCAGGATATCGGCCGCTCGCGCGGCGGTCGCAGCACCAAGATCCACCTACTGACCGACGGTCGCGGTCGGCCGATCGCGTTCCAGCTCACCCCCGGCCAGCGCGGCGATGTGCGCGTCGCAATTCCGCTGCTTGAGAAGGTGCCTGCCGGTCGCATGTGCCTCGCCGAATGGCGAGCGCGCACCGGCGGCGTCGCGGATTGGCTTGGAAACGGGATGATGTCCAGCTGGCTGTGGCGCGGGCTCAATCAGCGCGGCCTTCCGGTGGTCTGCATTGATGCGCGACATGCCCATGTAGTGCTCTCGAACGGCGATCGCTCGCATGGAGGCCGGTAACTTCGGTGACATAAAGTCGGTGGGGGAGGGAGTCTCGGAGCGACGAATCGATTACGGCCCGGGTTATCGACCTATTTCGGACGGGACGGCCAGGACCTCGTCCGCCGGTGGGTCTCAACGTCTACGTCATCAAGGGCGCGCTAGGCGACACGGTCTCGCTGACGACGATCTTCAAGGGAGTGACGTGGTTCATCCTGACCGACCTCGTCACCCTCACGATCATCATCGCCCTCCCCGCTCTCAGCGCCTAACTGCCGAGCCTCATCGACGTCTGAGCGGGCACGCCCCCTCCCCGCCACCGTTTCGCGCGCGAAACGCCACACCTCGCCGCGAATGTCTTTCGACCGCTCACGCCTCGCCGTGATGGCGATACCAGCTGGCGCAGAACTTTGCGAAATGGGGTTTCGGCCGCTTGATGGCGGTGCCTGATTTCGCACACCAGGCCTCCCACTCCTGCCGCAACAGGTAGGGATCCCAGGCTGGCGCATGTTTGCGGGCGATGTCCTGCCATTCGGCGCCGAGATCGATGGGGGGCGCCTCCCCTCCCCTGCCGTGAGCACCCCTCGCGCCCGCCGACTTGCGCGGCATCGTCCCGCGATTGTGGAAGGCGACGGTGTCCTCGGCCTCGTCGAAGACCACCCGGTAGTCGGGCAGGTGATCGCTGCGGGCGAGTTCCTTGATGGCGCGGCGGAACTCCTTCAGGGTGGAGCGTGAGCCGGATTTCTGGTGGAGGCGCGTCAAGGGCCAGGGCTTCCAGCTGTCCTGCTGGCCCACCGCCTTGCGCGCGAGCTCGTAGACCCGGCGCTCAACGGGCCGCTTGAGGCGGAAATAGTCGCGATGAAGGGTCAGCACCGCCCGCCGCTCGATGGCCTCCAGCACCATGTCGGACAAGGTGATGCGCAGGCTTCGCGGCTTGCCGCTGATCTCGTCGGTCTCGAGCGCCGCCCGGTCGATGATGCCCATCCACTCGTCCTTGCGCGTGCCTTCGAAGACGACGTTGGTGCGAAAGCGCGTGCCGTCGAGCCGGTCGAGGCTGTCGCACAGCGCATCGTAGTCGCGCCCGCCGGTGCCGCGCTGGGTGTAGACGAGGAAGGCATAAGGGTCGATCTCCACAGTCTTGGGCAGCGGGTCCCCGTCCTCGTGCTTCGCCATGATCTGGCTGATGGCGTAGATGATGAGGTCTTTGTCGTAGATCGTCGGCAGCCCTTTGACGGACGGGCGGAATTCGATCCACTTGTTGCCGTAGGTGTAGCGGCGCGGCTCGCGGTCGGGCTTCTTGGTGAGCGAATAGAACGGGTGCTCCATCGAGGCCATGTCGTCCTTGAGGATCACGTCGGAAAGATCGCAGACGAACAGATCGCCCTGCGGCGAGCGTGGCGCCTTGAGCGGAGCCGGCCCGTCGCGATCGACGCGCGGGTCGTCTTCCGTCAGCGCCAGCTGTCGGGAATCACCCACCTCGTCATAGAGTGCGCCCATGATCTGCCCTCGCCCCTCTCGCCCTCAATGCCGATTGTGACTTGCCTCGCCGGCGGTACTGCCAGTCCAAAGTGCCGGGCGATCCATCGGGAATCACCCACCGCCAGAATTCGGGAATCACCCCCCACCGGCCCGGCATCGACCGAACCGCCTAGCAAGCCTAGCCTATTTTGTCGGGAAACGCACACCGCTTTATCGGGAATGACCCACCGCCCCTCTGTGCCGGACGATCCCTGCCCGTTTTCGGGCATGCGACAGCCGGTCAAAACTTACCCTGGCGGCGCTCGCACGACCCTTCCTGCCAGTCTAAAGGACGCAATCCCCGTCGGGAATCGCCCACCTCGCGGCGTGGCGGCGCGGCCGAGCGATTCGGGAATCACCCACCGAAATTACCTGAGGCGCGGCCGTTTGTCGGGAATCACCCACCGCCCAGGCGGACCTTCCTATGCAAAACCGGGCACACAGCCGCCATCAGCCGCAAGTTTCGCGATAAATGGCCCCCGAAGGGCTGCAAAATGCACCCGCAGAGACCGCCTTCGCCTCGGGAATCACCCACCTTGCTCCATTTGCGCGCGTCGCGAAGGAATCGGGATTCACCCACCGCGACTCGGGAATAACCCACCCTCATTTCGGGTTTCACCCACCCTGAATCGGGAATCGCCCACCGCAACGCCGCGAGAGAAGCCAAATTCCCGAATTATTTCAGTCAATTGGATTCAACCAGCCGACCCTAAACACTTAAACCCATAGGAAACACAATAAACACAGGAAGGCAAAGCCGCCGGTTCAGCCTTCCTGCCGCAACATCTGGCGCACTTTCTCGCGCAGTTCCTGGGACAGCTCCGGGCCGCGCAGAACCATTTCCTCGGCCGTTTCGCGACAGAGAAGGCCAGGACGGAGATATTCCTGCCGCGGTTTGGACCGAGCGGCCGCCGCTGGACGCGTGGGCGACAGGAGACGAGCCAAAACGTCAGTTTCCTCATCTGCCGTCCGCGGTGCGGCAGTCGCCAGCGCGTCGCGCACGCGATCGATGGCATCGCCATTGCCGTCGAGGAGCTTCACCAACGCGAGGCCCTGCCGCTCCGTAATGGCAGCGGGAAATTTCAGCACGCCGTCGAGCGCCTCCACCAGCAGCATGAAGCTGCCGATCTTGGAGCGGCGGGGACGGCTCGCCGAGGCAAAAAGGTCCGAAAGGGCCGTGCGGGTATCGGGATAGACGCCCGTCTCGGCGGAACGCACCGCGATCCGCGCCCGCTCATAGTAGGAGAGCGCGGCGCGGATTTCGTTTTCCTCCACCATAGCCTGATAGGCCAGCCGGGCCGACTGAGGATGGCGAATGGCGGCCAGAACATCGCTGGCTCCGAGGTTGCGCAGCGCCATCACCCGACGCCAGCCAGAAATGAGGCCCCAGCGTCCGCCCGCCCTCGCCTCACCGAGATCGGCCACCTCGATAGCGGTCTGCTGACCCCGCCGCCGCAAGCTTTCCGTGAGCGTGGCCATCTCCTCATCGTCGAGGACGATGCGGTCGCGCACCAGGTAACCGACGTCGATGTCGTCGAGCGGTATGTTGAGCAACAGGCGGCCTTCGGACCGCGCCGCCTCGAGGCCCTGACCCATCTCGTTGAGGGCAGCAATGGCCGCAGCCTCACCGGCCACACCGGCGATGGGCGGCCGTCGCCGCGGTGTTGCGTTGCTGTCGGTGGCACTGGCGGGGACAACCGGATCGGCGCTCTTGGTCTCCGGGGCGCGTTCGTCCGCAGTCGGAGGTGCCAGACGGGCTGGGGTGAGACGCTTACGCTTGGCCACGACGGCTCCTCCTCAAAACGGCTGGATGGCAGGCAGGCGTTTCGCATGCGAAACGCTTCGGGGTCGCTGAGCGGGTGGAAAGGCTCATTCGGCAGCCTCCCGCCCCGCGACCTCGTCGCGGCGCCAGGCGCCGAGGATGAGGCTCTTCAGCATCGCGTAAGTGGCGTCGAACGTTTCGCGACCGCGGGCGTAGGTCTCGCGGTTGAAGTCGCGATAGTCGGCTTCGTAAATGCCGCGCACCTGCTCGCCCGCCTGGCCGATGAGTGCGGTAAAGTCCTGCCGGTGCGGGCTCAAGGTGCGGCCGAGATAGGCCTGCATCAGCGAGGCGAGCTCGCCCTGCTGTGCCGCGTCGAAACGGGTGACAACGGCGCGCACCGCATCCCACTGGAACATCGTTTCGGGACGCCCCAGCGCTCGGGCCGCGCGGTTCTCGCCGTCCTCGATGGAGCTGAACGTGGAATGCAGCATGTCGAAGAAGCGGCCCGTGGAGTCGAACTCCAGAAACGAGGCACCCAGCGGCACTAGGAGGATGTCCGCCGCCGAGAGGCCGTTGATGGTGAGATAGCCGAGGGCAGGGGGCGTATCGAGGAAGATGATGTCGTAGTCGGTGAGGAGATGATCGTCGGCCAACGTCTCGCCCAGCGCATCCCACAGATTCCAGCCGCCCGCCGCCATGCGCCAGACCGGGATCTGGAACTCAGCCCAGTAGAGGTTTAGCTGCGCACCGATTAGGTCGATGTTGGGCCAGTGGGTCTTGCGCACCAGGTCGGCCGCCTTCACCGTGAGCGCGTCCTTCAGCGTCTCGTCCAGCGTCAGGCGTGCGTCGCCGCGCTTGGCACGCCGCTCGTTCTCGGCCTCCACGAAGCGCGCATAATGGCGTGCCACCAGGGGGAACACCGTGTCCCATTCGTCTGCCACCTCGCCGCCGAAGATGGAGGTCATCGAGCCCTGGCTGTCGAGGTCGATGGCCAGCACGCGGTAGCCGTCGAGTGCGGCCGACATGGCAAGGTGCGCCGCCGTCGAGGTCTTGCCGACGCCACCCTTGAAGTTGGCCACGGTGACCACCTTGGCCGGTAGGCCCTTCGGCCGGTAAGGCAGGTATTTCTTGGCCTTCGACCCTTCTGCGCCGAAGAAGGCGCGCAACTTCAGCACCTCGTCGAGCGAGAACCATTTCGCCCCGCCTTCCGATTCCGAATAGCCTTGCGGCAACTCGGGGTTCGCCCGCAGTACGCGGCGAAAATGCGCCGGCGCCACGGGAATGAGATAGCGTGTGATCTCCCAGGTGGAGAACGGGCGTAGCCGGCGCTCGCCACGCTCGTTGATGCCGCGTGAGATGAGGTCCTTGCGGCCCGCCGCGCAGGCCCGCGCGATGGCAGCGAAACCCTCGGTCGTTGCCGGATCCCCTAGATCACGCAGCGCCGCGTCCGGATCGATCCTGAAATAGGGCGGGGTGTCGGTCATGTCGGGGGCCTCGTGCATGTGCCACGTTTGCGCGCAGATACCGTGTGTCGCGGTACACCGTTAGAAAGCACGAACCTCTTTCCAAGGTGTGAACCGCTGGCGGAGGACGCGCCCCGCCGGCGCAGAAATCGCCGAAGCTTGCAACCGAGTATGACCGGATATATAGCCGGCAGGCACGATGGGGAGGGCTCATGGGCAAGGCACAGCAACGCGCCGTCGAAAGCTATCGCACGCGCCTCGGTGAGCGCGGTCTTATGCGCTTCGAAGTCATCGGCCGCGACACCGATCGCGAGCTCATCCGCAGCCTTGCCCGCCAGCTCTCGGAGGATACCGACGCGGCGGCCCGCCTGCGCGACACGGTGCGTCGCACGGTGCTGGGCGAAACGCCGCAAAAGGGCGGCATCCTGGCAGCGCTGCGACGCTCGCCCCTCGTCGGCGCCGATCTGGACGTCCAGCGTGAGCGCAGCGAAGGTCGCACCGTCGAGATCTGATGCGCTTCCTTCTCGACACCAACATCATCAGCAACGCCGTCAAGCCCCAACCCTCCGAGCCGCTTCTCGCGTGGCTCGGCGATCAGAGCGACCAAGACCTCTTCATCGCAACGCTCACCGTGGCCGAGCTGCGCCGCGGCGTCCTCGAAAAGTCGGCAGGCAAGCGGCGCCGCGCGCTGGAGGCCTGGTTCGACGGACCCGACGGTCCGCGCGCGCTGTTTGCCGGGCGAATCCTCGCCTTCGACGAAGCGGCCGCGTTTGTGTGGGCGGAGTTGATGGCAGAGGCGAGCGCCAGGGGCTGCCCACGCAGCGCGCTCGACACCATGATCGCCGCCATCGCCCTCGCCAACGACTGCACCGTCGTCACCGACAACGAAAAGGATTTCGATGGCATCCCGTTCATCAACCCGCTGCGCCCCGCGCGCTGAGCGGGGAGGGAGGGGAGATCGGAATTAAGCGGTGCTGCGGGGGAGGCCATGATGCGCTCCCGCAGGTGTCACGCTGTGCCATTCCCCCGGCCCTCATGCTCCGGGACACCGGAACAAAGAGACTCAAGCTGAAGGGCCACAGCACCCTCGTCGAGGCGCGCCGCCTCAAGCTCCCTCGAGCGGCGCGGTCGGTCTGCAGACCAAGATTACTGACGAGCAGTTTGAAGTGTCGTCCGGCGCGCGAATTTGCGCAAGCAACTCATAGCAAGGAGGCCCGCAAGGGCTACGCATGTTGTTGACGTTTTCATAATAATTCGACACGTTTATTAAGAAATGCTCGGAGGCTGCTGACCTTTCTCGTGCTGATGGGGGCCGCCATCCTCGCTCGGTACCGGAATCGCTGGTTCGGTCGCTGTCATCGAAAGCGCAATGTTCCGCGCGTCTTGCGCGATACTGACGAGCGTATATCTCCTCAGAAGGGTGGCGGAGCCTGAGGAAATTGTTGGGGTCGTTCTCTAGTAGATTGATTCCAACGTTTGGAACCCTCTGTTTCGAGCGGCGATGATATCATCGGGATCGGCTTTCCAGACGAATGGTTTTGGGTTCGCCGCATTGTATTCGCTCACGAAGCGGTTGATGGCGGCCTGAAGATCGACGACGGAATAGAAGACGCCGTGCTTGAGCCTGCGCCGGGTGAGCTTGGCGAAGAAGCCTTCGACGGCATTGAGCCAGGAGCACGAGGTTGGCGTGAAGTGGAAGGTCCAGCGCGGATGGCGGTCGAACCAGGCACGGACCTTGTCCTTCTTGTGCGCGGCGTAGTTGTCGAGGATCACATGGATGGCCTTATCGGGCGGCACCTCGCGCTCGATGCGGTTGAGGAAGCGGATGAACTCCTGATGGCGGTGGCGCTGCATGTTCTGCCCGATGACCGTACCGTCGAGCACGTTGAGTGCGGCAAACAGCGTGGTGGTGCCGTGGCGTTTATAGTCGTGGGTCATGGTGCCGGCGCGGCCCTTCTTCATCGGGAGGCCGGGCTGGGTGCGGTCGAGCGCCTGGATCTGCGATTTTTCATCGACCGACAGCACCACCGCATGAGCCGGCGGATCGACATACAAGCCGACAATGTCGGTGAGCTTCTCGGCGAAGGCCGGGTCGTTGGAGAGCTTGAAGTGCCGCCAGCGGTGCGGGCTGAGTCCGTGCGCCTTCCAGATGCCCTGCACGGTCGAAGCCGCCACGCCGGCCACCTTCGCCATCGCCCGCAGCGTCCAATGGGTGGCCTCGAACGGCGGCGGCTCAAGCGTCAGGCGGACGATCTCGGCGACGTGATCGGGCGCGACCGGAGCCTTGCCTGGCGGACGCGACTTGTCGCGAAGCAGGCCATCGACGCCTTCGCTCATGAACCGCTCCTGCCAGCGCCACACGCAGGTCTTGGACTTGCCCGTCTCAGCCATGATCGCCGAAGTGCCGAGACCGTCGCCGCTCAAAAGCACGATACGCGACCGCCAGACATGCTTCTGCGGGCTCCGCGGTGACGCGACGATCGCCAGCAATCTCTGGCGGTCGCGCGAAGATAACGTGAAGGAGATACCGGTGCGCATGCGCCAGACTCGCACGCCGCAATCCAATATGGAATCCACAAGCCGGACTCTTTTGATCCGATCAATCCACTAGGAGAACGCTCATGTTCACCCGTTGCGCTCTGATGGGCGCTGTTGCCGCCGTTGCGTTTGCGGTCGCGCCCGTTGCTCACGCGGAGTTCAAGCTCGACAGCCGCTATCAGGATGCTGACGGCGATCTTGTTGCCGACATCCCCACCGATACGACGCAGCTCGTCGATCCCGACACCCTCATCTTTGCGTATACACCCGTCGAGGATCCGGCCGTGTACGCCGAGGCTTCGAAGCCATCGAGGCGACGGGCGCCGGCCCGCTTCAGCGGCTCAACTACGGAACTTGGCCGCAGATCGCGCCCGCCTTCTGGGGCATCTCGGTGTTTCGCTGGGATATCAACATCCGCGAGAGCGCGGTGCTCGGCCTCGTCGGCGCGGGTGGCCTGGGGCTGAAGCTGCAATCCTCGCTGAATGTGCTCGCCTGGCCGCAGGTGACGATGATCCTCCTCGTGATCTTCGCGACCGTGATCGTGAGCGAGTGGGTCAGTGCAGTAGTACGACGGGCGATCACCTGATGGCGACGCCGCTCAACCTCCTCGTCGTAGTCGGCTCGGTCCGGGACAGTGCGCCGCCGCGCCCGGCGCGGCTCGGGCTGCGCGTGGCGCGCGCGATGAGTGCCCACCTCGTTGCCGCCGGGCATTGCCCCGAACTGGTGGACCCTCTCGACATCTCCATCCCGAAGCCGTTCAAGCCGCATTTCGCCTATCCAGCGGGGCAAGCGCCGGCCGCGCTCGAGACGCTGGCTGGGCGGATAGGGCATGCCGACGGCTATGTCATGGTGAGCCCCGAGTACAACCACTCGATGAGTCCGGCACTCGCGGATCTCCTCAATCATTTCGGCAGCTCGCTCTTCTCGTTCAAGCCGAGCGCGATCGTGACCTATTCCGCCGGGCAATGGGGTGGCACGCGGGCGGCCGTCGTCATGCGGACGTTCTTGTCGGAGCTCGGCTGTCTGCCGGTCTCCGCCATGGTGCACGTTCCCTTCGTCCAGGACGTGTTCGACGAGGAGGGGCTTGCGAAGGAGGGCGTGGACGGCGCCCGATGGGATAGCTATTTCGGCCGCGTCTCGTCCCAGCTCGCCTGGTGGGCCATCGCCGCGAAGCACATGCGGCAGGAGCCCGGCGACGCCGTCGCGACGCCCGCATTCACGACCTCGCCGAGCCAGCGCAACGCGCCGCCGTCATGACCGAATTCGAAGCGCTGGTCGGATCGCGCCGGCGACTGCGTCGCCGCAATCAGATCGAGCGCTGATTGACCCGTTTCGACAGCGCCTCGGCGGTTTCGACCCGCTCCGAATAGCGGTCTGTGAGGGTGGCCGAGCGGCCGCGGGTCAGGACGGTGAACTTGAAGAGCTCCTCCATCACGTCGACGATCCGGTTGTAGTAGGGTGAGGCTCGCATCCGGCCCGCCTCGTCGAACTCGTTGAACGCCTTGGTGACGGAGGACTGGTTCGGGATCGTCACCATGCGCATCCAGCGGCCGAGAATGCGCATCTGGTTGACGGCGTTGAAGCTCCGGGAGCCGCCGCAGATAATTTCGATCGCGGTCACCTCCGCGTTCGTACGAACGTAGATGCCGAGCTGGTTGAACTTGTCGATCAGCCATCCGAAGAGGTCATGATCGAAATGCTTCAGCATGCGCTCGCCATGCTGCAGGATCGTCACCTTTGCGCCGGCACGTGCCGCGACATGCGAGAACTCGGCCGCAATGTAGCCGCCGACAAGCACGATCCGCTTCGGCAACGTCTCGAGCCCCAGGAAGCCCGCGTTGTCGATCGGGTTGCTCCTCGCCGGGGATACCGAGCCCGCACTGGCTCCGCCTGCCGCGATCAGGATGTGGCGCGCCTCGACCGCCTCACCGCCGATCTCAAGCGCGTTGCGGCCGGTGAAACGGAGGCGCCCGTGAAAGGCGTCGACCCCTTCTCGGTGAATGCCTTCTCGCGCTTGTCCGGCACCGGACCGGTGAAGCCGCGCTTGAAGGTCATTAGACCCGGCCAGTCGAGATCGGCCGCGCCTTCGACGTCGCGGCCCTTCATGCGCCGGGTGTGATCCGCCGCCTCGGCGTCGCCGATCATCATCTTCTTGGGGTCGCAACCGCGCAGGGCGCAGGTGCCGCCGTAGGGCCGGAAATCGTCCGACGCTCCATCCCGCCGCGCGCACTCGGTTCGCTGCCACCATGGCGGCCGTTCCAGTTCCGATGATCGCAAGGTCGTATCTCTCCGTCATCTCGTCTCCTCGGATCGCGGGCTCGGGGCTCATCCGGCGCAGCAGGAAAGCCTCGCAACATCCTTACCGAAGCTCTGGGCGGCGAGCTTCAGCCCCTCGACGGTGGTGAGATAGGGGAAGATTGTCTCGCCGAGCGCCTGCGTCGTCATCCCGGCCTTCACGGCCATGGCCAGCGTCTGTACGCTGTCGGCACCCTCGGGCGCGAGGATCTGCCCACCGAGGATGCGGTCGGTCTCGGAATCCGCCACCAGCTTGATGAGCCCGCGCGTGTTCCGGGCGGCGAGCGCCCGCGGCACCTGATCGAGCGGCACGATCGAGGTCTTGACCCGATGGCCCGCGGCGCGCCCCTGCGCCTCCGTCAGCCCAACGCCCGCCACCTGCGGATCGGTGAACACAACCCACGGCATCGCACTGTTGTCGTAGGTAAGACTGTCCCCGTTCAACGCGTTCTTCGCCGCGAGCTTCCCGCCATAGGCCGCCATGTAGACGAACTGGTCGCGCCCGGTGACGTCGCCCGCGGCGTAGACGCCGGATCGCGTCGTCCGCATGCGGTCGTCGATGACCACCGCGCCGCGGCCGTCGCGCTCGATACCAGCCTCTGCCAGGTTCAGATCGACGGTGTTGTGGCGCCGGCCGGTCGTCGAAAGGACCTGCGCTGCTGTCAGAGCTTCATCCCGGCCGCGGGCGAGGACGGTGAGCGTGACGCCGTCACCGCCGCGGGCGATGCGACGGTAAGAAAGGCCGGTGCGAACCACGACGCCCTCGTCGCGCAGATACCCTGTCAGCGCCTCCGAGATCTCGGGCTCTACTTCGGGCAGGAGGCGCGAGCGCGCCACGAGCGTCACCGCCGTTCCCATACGCGCGAACATCTGCGCGAGCTCGCAACCGATGTAGCCCCCGCCGATCACGAGGAGGGATCGAGGAAGCTCGGCGAGCTCAAGCGCCGTTGTGCTGGTCAGGACCGGCACGTCCTCGAGGCCGGCGATGTCCGGCATCGCCGGAGACGCGCCGGTGGCGATGATCGCCTTGCCGGCGCGGAGCGGCGCGCCGTCGACCAGGAGAGCGCCGCCATTGAAACGCGCCTGACCTTCAATGTAGTCTATCGTCTCGTAGTTCGGCAGCAGGTCCGCGTACTTCTTCTGTCGTAGCGTCGTGACGAGATCGTCCTTCGCCGCGATGAGCGACAACCAGTCGGTCACGCGGGCTTCGGCCGAAAGTCCGGGGAAACGTGCGGCGGCTCCGGCGCCGTGCAGTGCCTCGGCGGCCCGGATCATCGTCTTCGACGGCACGCAGCCGACATTCACGCAGGTGCCGCCGATCGTGCCGTGGCCGATCAAGGCGACCCGCGCACCGAGTTCCGCGGCGGTGATGGCGGCGGAAAACCCGGCTGATCCCGCGCCGACCACTGCGAGGTCGTAGCCGCCCTTGCGCGGCGTCGAGCAGCAATCTTCCATGTCAGCGTCCTTCGTTCTTCGACTGAGCGATGGGCGCGCAGCAATCGGCCGCTCGGCGCTGCCGCCATATCCCGTAGCCGATCGGCCCAATCGACAGGACCAGCGCCGGCAGCAACACGTAATCGAGCCAGGCAGACAGGCCCACGACCCCGAGACCGATCACGAGGACGGGCGTGAAGCAGCAGATGGCCGCGATGACTACCCCGACGACGCCGGTCCTGATGAGCGTCCGATCCTTCATGTCGACGTCAGACCTTTACGCTGGCGGGATAGCCGGCGCCGGCCGAGGCGGCGCCGATCGCCTCGGGGGTGGCGACGGCAGGATCGAACACGACGGTGGCGGTCCTGGCTTCGAAATCGATCTGCACCGATTGGACGCCCTCGACGCCTTCCATGGCCCGCTTCACCGTCACCGGACAGAGCTCGCAGGTCATGTTCTCGACGGTGAACGTGGCGCTCCGGAGTTCCGCCTGTGCCGACGCCGTCTGGGCGGAAGCAGACGTGCCGAATGGCGCGACGAGCGGCGCGACGCCGAGGATAAGCGCCACCGCGGCGCGGACGAGATGGGATTTCATATCGAATCCTCCTGGTTCAGTAGAGAAAGGGGGCCCACCAGCCGATCGTGATTGCGGCCAGCACCAGAGCGGTGGCAAACCACAGCGCCGTCTTGGTGAAGAGCGCCGAGCCGGGACGCGCACAGTAGGAGCCGGGCTCGCACGCCATCCTCGGCCGGACGTAGACCTGCCAGAACCCGAGCCCGATGAAGACGAGTGCGATGGCCGCAAAGACGGGCTTGTAAGGCTCCAGGGCCGTCAGATTGCCGATCCACGCGCCCGAGATCCCGAGCGACAGGAGCACGAGCGGCCCGATACAGCAGGTGGACGCCAACACCGCGCCGAGGACGCCTCCGGCCGCGAGCCAGCCCTTCCGCCGATCCGGGACATCGCCCGCCAGTGCTGCGCTCTGCTGCTTCGTCATGGCCATCGCTGCGCCCTCTCGATCCGGTGCTCGTCCTTGTGTAAGGTCTGTACCAACTACAGACTCAAGAGGGTTTTTCAGAATTGTCCGATCACGTGTCCGGGAGGGGATTACAGCGCGCTGAGCTGGCCCGGCGAACCGGCTGCAACCTCGAGACCATCCGCTACTACGAGAAGATCGGCATGATACCCGACCCGCCGCGCACGCCGGCGGGGTACCGCGTCTATGACACGAGCCATGTCTCGCGGCTGAAGTTCATCCTGCGCGCCCGGGAGCTTGGCTTCTCGATCGATGAGACACGTGGGCTTCTCGACCTCGTGGATGGCGGCGACCAGACCTGTGCGGAGGTCAAGGAACGCACCGAGCGCCACCTCGCCGATGTGCGTGCGAAGATCGCGGATCTGAAGCGGATTGAGAAAGTGCTATCGGCGACCGCGAAACGCTGCTCCGGCGAGGACGTGCCGGAATGCGCCGTGCTCGAGACGCTCGACGGCTCATGAAGCGCAGCGTTGCGGCCCAAAACGTCGGCCTTGGCGAGCCGCGGCCGTAGGTGGCGACACCTGCTCCCGCATCGCAGCGTAGTCACCAACCAATTCGGCCAGGGCCGACCCTCGGGATCAGCTCAATCTCGGCTGCGCCCGTCTGCCGAAGCTGCCGAAATACCTGATTGCAGATACGCACGCCCCGGTGGGCTCTGCGCCAGCAATTACAGGCCGCCGAGGACCCGCTAGATCGAGCGCTGGTTGACGCGCTTTGACAGCTGCTCTGCGCTTTCCACCCGCTCCGAGTAGCGATCGGTCAGATAAGCCGAGCGGTCGCGGGTGAGATGGGTGAACTTCACGAGTTCCTCCATCACGTCGACGATGCGGTTGTAGTAGGGCGACGGCCGCATGCGGCCGTTCTCGTCGAACTCGTTGAAGGCCTTCGCCACGGAGGACTGGTTCGGGATCGTTACCATGCGCATCCAGCGGCCGAGGATGCGCATCTGGTTGACGGCGTTGAAGCTCTGGGAGCCGCCGCAGACCTGCATCACCGCGAGCGTCTTTCCCTGGGTGGGCCGGATCCCGCCCAGGGACAGCGGCAGCCAGTCGATCTGCGCCTTCATCAGTCCGGTCATCGCCCCGTGCCGTTCCGGCGAGGACCAGACCATTCCTTCCGACCACATGGCGAGCTCGCGCAGCTCCCGGACCTTCGGGTGGTCGGGCTCCTCGGCGTCGGGAAGCGGCAACCCGCGCGGGTCGAACGTGCGCGTCTCGGCGCCGAACCAGCGCAAGAGCCGCCCCGCCTCCTCGGCGGCGAAGCGCGAGAAGGAGCGCTCCCGCAGCGAGCCGTAGAGGAGGAGGACGCGGGGCGGATGGGCCGGCGCCCCTTCGCCCGCGAGCGCGGCGACATCGATCGGCTGCAGCGCGTCCGGGTCGATGTTCGGCAGATCCTCGATCGGCACGGCGTGGTCCGTCATGCGCCGGCCGGGAAGTGGTGGCGCGTGCGATTGGCGAAGGCGACGAGGGACAGCATCACCGGCACCTCGACGAGGACACCGACGACCGTCGCGAGCGCCGCACCCGAGGAGAGGCCGAACAGGCTGATCGCGACCGCGACCGCGAGCTCGAAGAAGTTCGACGTGCCGATCAGGGCGCAGGGGGCCGCCACGTTGAACGGCACCCGCCAGGCCCAGGCCGCGGCATAGGCGATGGCGAAGATGCCGTAGGACTGGATAAGGAGCGGTAGGGCGATCAGCGCGATCAGCACGGGCTGCTCCAGGATCACCTGACCTTGAAAGCCGAAGAGGAGCACCACGGTGGCGAGGAGACCGATCACCGAGAAAGGTTTCACGGCGGCCGTGAAACGCGTAACGGCAGCCTCTGGGTCACGGCTTCCCCGCGCCAGCCAGCGCCGTGTCAGCGCGCCGGCGGCGAGCGGGATCAGGATGTAGAGGCCGACCGAGAGGAGCAGCGTTTCCCATGGCACCGAAAGGTCGGTGACGCCCAGCAGCAGCGCCACGATCGGCGCAAAGGCGAAGATCATGATGATGTCGTTCACCGACACCTGCATCAGCGTGTAGGTGGCATCGCCGCGGGTGAGCTGCGACCAGACGAACACCATCGCCGTGCACGGTGCCGCGCCGAGCAGGATGAGGCCGGCGATATATTGCTGCGCGTCGGCCGGTGCGATCCAGTCGGCGAACAGGACCTCGAAGAAGAGGACGGCGAGGCCGGCCATGGTGAAGGGTTTTATCAGCCAGTTGACGATGATCGTCAGCACGAGCCCCTTCGGCCGGTCGCCGATATGGGAGAGGCTGGCGAAGTCGACCGCCACCATCATCGGGTAGACCATCGCCCAGATCAGCACCGCGACGACGAGGTTGACCGACGCGACCTCGAATCCGGCGAGGGTCTGGAACAGGCCGGGCAGCGTATTGCCGAGGATCAGCCCGGCGGTGATCGCCAGCGCGACCCAGATGGAGAGCCATTTCTCGAAGATGCCGATGCAGCCGGGCGCCTCGCCGAGCGCCGGGGCCGTCGTCTCGGAGGCGCTCATCGGGCAGCCTCAGCCGGCGTGATGCGATGCCCCTCGGCATCGACGACCGGCTCGCCGTCTTCCTTCGTGAAGGCCCCGTGTTGCGGGCTCGGCAAAATGTCGAGCACCGTTTCCGATGGCCGGCAGAGGCGCGTGCCGATCTCCGTCTCCACGATCGGCCGGTTGATCAGGATCGGATGCTCGAGCATCAGGTCGATCAGTTCGTCGTCGGAGAATTTGGGGTCGTCGAGCCCGAGCGCGTCGTACGGCGTTCCCTTGCGACGCAGGAGATCGCGCACGGGAATGCCCATTGCGCCGATCAGCGCCACCAGCCGCTCCCGGCTCGGCGGCGTCTTGAGATACTCGATGATCTGCGGCTCCTCGCCGCTGTTGCGGATCAGCGCGAGGACGTTGCGGGACGTCCCGCAGGCGGGGTTGTGATAGATCGTGATGGTCATGTCGTCTCTCTGCGCGCGCGGATCTCGGTGAGATCGCACGCCGTCATGTCGCCCCCGCAACAGTTGCGGGTGAGGAAGCCGATGAGGTCGTTCATGGTGGCGAAGCTGGCGCTGTAGATCAGCGAGCGACTTTCGCGCCGCACGGCAACGAGGCCCGCGTTCTTCAGCTCCTTCAGGTGGAAGGACAGCGTCGCCGAGGGGAGGCCGAGGGCCTCGCCGATCGAGCCCACGGCCCGTCCCTCCGCGCCTGCCTCGACGAGCAAGCGAAAGATCGCAAGTCGTGTCTCCTGAGCGAGAGCGGACAAAGCCGCCAGGGCGTCTTCATTCTCCATATCTCGATAAATATAGAGATATGGAGAATGTCAATGCCATTCGTCGACCTGACAGCTCAGTCGGTCGGCGGGCTCATTTGCCTGTTGTCGATCGCATCGCCGGCAACTTGCTCGAAATCGACCTGCTCGAAATATGGCACCAGACCGTGTGTGAAGAGGTATCCGCCCACCGGGTTCATGCCGCGCACATATTCCTGGACGAACTCCGACATTCCGGGGACGAGTTTCTCGTGCCGGTTCTTCAGGTAGATGAAGAGCGGTCGCGCGAGAGGGTACTCCAGCCTCGAGATTGTCAGGAAGGCGGGTGCGATGCCGTTGATCGTCGCGGCACGGAGCGTCGCTTCGTGCTCGAACAGATACCCGTAACCCATGATGCCAAGCTTGTGCGGGTCTTTCTCGATGTCGGCGACGATCGCCTCATCATCCTCGCCTGGACAAGCGCTGGACCCTAGGGATGAACGTCGAGAGAAGAGGGGCGACGCGCTCCGGGTTCACCCGTCGCGCGGTGCTCGGCAGCCTATCTGCGCTTCTGGTTCCTTTGCCGGCCCTGAAGGCGGCGGAGACGCTCCGCTTCGGGCTGACGCCGGTCTTCTTGAGCGACGACCTGCAGCTCCTGGCGGACCTCAAAGCCTATCTTGAAACCGCCACAGGCTCTCCCGTCGAGCTCGTCACCCGCCGGACTTATCAGGAGATCACCGCGCTTCTCGTCGCCGGTCAGCTCGATGCGGCATGGATCTGCGGCTTTCCCTACGTGGCCTTTCGCGATCGGCTGACGCTGGCAGCGGTCCCGCTCTGGAGGGGGAAGCCGCTCTACCAGTCCTACCTCATCGCGGAAGTCGGGCGGTCCGTTGCCGGCATCGGCGACCTCGCCGGCGACCTCCACGCCTATTCCGATCCGGACTCGAACTCAGGATTCCTCGTCACCCAGGCGCTCTTTGCCGAACGCGGGTTCGACCGGGGGACGTTCTTCCGTCGCGCGATCTTCACCTAAGGCCATCGCAACGTCGTGCGCGCAGTGGCCGCCGGGCTCGCCCAGTCGGGCTCGGTCGACGGCTATGTGCTCGAGGTCCTCACGAACGTGGAGCCGGAACTCACGCGCCGGGTGGAGATCGTCCGGCGCTCCGAGTGGCTCGGGTTCCCTCCGATCGCTGCCCCGCGCGCGCTGGAGGGAACGGACCGCCTGGTTCGGGTCCGCGAGGCCTTCACCACGATGGCGTCCGCAGAGCTCGGCCGGCGGGTCCTCGCGACGCTCCAACTCGACGGCTTCGTCATGGCCGCGGACGCGCTGTTCGACCCGATCGCGGAAAAGGTCGCTCTCGTCGGCTCGCATTCATGAACTGGCTCCGGCGAATTCCCCTCACGATCAAAGTGCCGCTCCTCGTTGTCGCGCTGATGATCGCGATCAGTGCGGCGATCTCCGAGCGCGTGATGAGCCGTCTCGCTGAGACCCAGGAGCGCCACCTCGGCGAACTCGCCTCGGCCTATCTCGACGGCCTCGCCGGCTCTCTCGTTCCCCATGTTCTCAGAGACGACATCTGGGAGGTGTTCGACACCATCGATCGCTCGCTGGCGCTCTACGAGAGCGTGCGCCCGGTGGAGACAATCGTCACTGGGCGGGACGGCATCGTCCTCGCGGCGACGGATCCTCGCCGGGTGCCGTCCCTTGGGCCGCTGCCGGCGGCGTTCCAAGCGCTTTCCGAGGGCGGTGCGGAGATCGACGAGACGACCGGGCACGCGCGGCTGCGTCGGACGATCCGCTATCAGGGGACAGAGATCGGCGACATCTACACGCTCGTCGATATCGCGCCTCTCCTTGCCGAGCGCGGCAGGGTCGCCCGGATGCTCGTTGCGACCAATGCCGTCCTCACCCTCCTCTTCGCGGCGTTCGGCTATTTCGCTGTCACCCGCATGATCGCGCCGATGCGCATCCTGACGCGGCATATGGCCGGCAGCGCCGGCGCCCCGCCGTCGCCCATCGCGCCGCAGCACATGCCGACTGAGGGGACGGAAGGCCATCGCCTGATGACCGCCTACAACAGCCTCGTCGCCGCCGAGCGCGATCGCACGCGTCTCGCGGCACGCCTGGCGACGGAAGAGCGTCTGACCAGCCTCGGTCGGCTCGCTTCCGGGATGGCGCACGAGATCAACAACCCGCTGGGCGGGCTGTTCAATGCGCTCGACACCGTGAAGCGGCATGGTGACAAGCCGGCGGCGCGGACGCGGGCCGTGGCGCTGATCGAGCGAGGACTCTCCGGCATCCGCGACATCGTCACCGCAACGCTGGAGACCTACCGCCCGGACCGCGCCAGCCGTCCGTTCGGGGCCCGTGATCTTGACGATATCCGTCTCCTGACCGAGGCCGCCACGCGGCGGCGGCAGATCCGCGCCGAGTGGTGCTCGCAGCTCAGTGGCGACGTCCACCTCGCAACCCCTTTCGTCCGGCAGGCGGTTCTGAATCTCGTCCTCAACGCCATCGAAGCATCGCCACCCGGCGGACGGATCGCCGTCACGACGAGCGCTTCCAATGCGGCTCTTTGCATTGCCGTGGCCGACAGCGGGCCTGGCCTCTCGGCAGCTGCCGAACGGATCCTCGCCGACGCGAAAGCTGTGGCGCCGATCGGCGAGCCGGGCGGACTCGGCCTCTGGATGGTGCGGCGCGTGGTCAGCGAGGCCGGCGGCACGATCGGTTGCGGCACCGGCGCCTTGGGCGGCGCCGTCGTCACACTCACCCTTCCCATCAGAACGACTGGCGTGCGGGAGCCGAGCGATGAAGCGGCATGACGCGACGAAGGTTTGGGTGATCGAGGATGATCCCATCATGGGGCAGTCGCTGGTCGACGCGCTGGAGCTGGAAGACTTTGCCGTCGAATTGTTCGAGGACGGGGAGACGGCGCTCCGAGCCTGGGCCGCAGGGGCGGCCCCCGACATCGTCGCCTGCGACATACGCTTGCCCGGATCCTCGGGCGAGGAGGTCTACACCGCGCTCAGATCGGCGGGGTTCGCCGGGCCGGTTCTCTTCATGACGGCCTACGGCGAGATCGACCAGGCCGTCCGCCTGATCCGCGGCGGCGCCAGCGACTATGTCACGAAGCCGTTCGAGATGAAGCTGTTCCTGGAGCGGCTCGCGGGTCTCGCCCCGCAGGCTCGTGGCGCGACGCCGCTCGGTGTCTCGGAGGCGATGCTGGAGATCGACGATCTGATCCATCGCATCGCCGATCAGGACGGCCCGGTGCTCATCACCGGAGAGACCGGCGTTGGCAAGGAAGTCGCCGCCAGACGCCTGCACGAGGTATCGCGGGCGGACAAGCCGTTCGTCGCCGTGAACTGCGCAGCAATCCCGGCGGAACTCCTCGAGAGCGAGCTGTTCGGCTACGAGCGAGGCGCTTTCACCGGTGCGAGCGCTCGCCATGCCGGCTACGCCGAGCGAGCCCGTGACGGCGTCCTGTTCCTCGACGAGATCGCTGAGATGCCGCTGGCGCTGCAGCCCAAGCTGCTCCGCCTCCTCGAGGCGAAGAGCTTCCATCGCCTCGGCAGCGAGAAGGCGACGCCATTCAAAGCCCGGGTGGTCGCAGCCACGAACCGGAACGTCCGCCACGCGGCGCAGGCCGGCCAGTTCCGCGAGGATCTCCTCTACCGCCTCGACATGTTCGCGATCGACATCCCGCCGCTGCGCGAGCGTCCCGACGATGTCGAGTGGCTGCTCGAGGAACTCGTCGGCCCCGCCAGCGCAAACGCCCGCCGCGCCATTCGCCCGCTGAGCGCCCTCGCGATCGAGGCGGCGCGGTCCTATTCGTGGCCGGGCAACGTGCGCGAGCTGCGCTTCAAGCTCGAACGGGCGGTGGTGTTCGCGCAAGGACCGGCGCTGATGCCGGCGGATCTGTTCCCGCCCGCTCGCATAGCTCCCCGCGCGCCGAGTGGGCCGCTCGCCAACATCCGCGACGCGGCGGAGCGCCGCGCGATCGACGGGGCCCTGCGCGATGCCGGCGGCGAGATGCAGGAGGCGGCGAGGCTCCTCGGCATCTCCCGGACGACGCTGTGGGAGAAGATCCGCCGGTTGGGATCGGGCGAATAAACGGCGGGAAGCTGCGCCCGACAGTAAACGACTTGAATGTTCGGAAATCCGAACATCGCCCGCATGATTTCGGGAATTCGAACGAGCGAAGATTGTCGAAAATTACGATTCGGAAGCTATTACAAGAGCTTGCCGAACCTTTTGGTGTTGGCCCGCGGCTCGCAGAAGAGCGGGAAAACGGCAACACAGGAGGGAACGCATGACGCATTGCCATCGAATGGTCGACCTCGGGCGCCGGCAGTTCTTGCGAGGCGGCGCGGTCGCGGCGGTCGCTGGGGCCACGGCGACCATCGCCGGCCCGGCACGGGCGCAGGGGCAAACCGCCGCGAGGGTGGCCTATCCGGAGAACCGCCTCGCCAACCTCTCCGACCTCACCGTCAACGAGCCGCCCTACGTTGCTTATCCGGACGACAATGCTCCGGGCGTCCTCTTCAAGCTCGGCACCAAAGTCGCCGGCGGGGTGGGGCCGGACGGCGACATCGTCGGATTCTCCGCCACATGCCCGCACAAAGGCTTTCCGCTCATCTATTCCGGCCAGAGTCGCACGTTCAATTGCCCGGGCCATTTCTCGGTCTTCGACGCCGAGAAGGGGGGGCAGCAGACCTGGGGGCAGGCGACGCAGAACCTGCCGCAGTACGTGCTCAGGATCGACGATGCCGGCGATATTTTCGCCGAAGGCCTCGACGAGCTTCTCTACGGCCGCACCTCGAACGTTCTGGAGGGCTGAACATGGCGTTCAAGCGCAACATCGACCGCCTGCCGATCCCGCCCGCCAACGCCAAGAAGCACAACGTCGTCTGCCACTACTGCATCGTCGGGTGCGGATATCACGCCTACACCTGGCCAGCGAACAAGCAGGGAGGCACGGGCCCAGACGAGAACGCCTTCGGCGTCGACCTCGCCGTGCAGCAGCCGGCGGAGAGCGAGGCCTGGTACGCCCCCTCGATGTACAACCTCGTCAAGCAGGACGGAAAGGACGTCCACCTCGTCATCAAGCCGGACCACGCTTGCGAGGTGAACTCCGGCCTCGCCTCGCCGCGCGGCGGGCGCATGGCCGAAATGAGCTATTCCGAGCAGCGCAACACTGAGCTGCAGCGCCTCACCGATCCACTGGTCTGGCGCTACGGCCAGCTCCAGCCGACAGCCTGGGACGACGCGCTCGACCTCGTCGCCCGTGTCACCGTGGCCACGATCGCGGAATATGGCGAGGATGGGCTGTTCGTTTCCGCGGCCGACCATGGCGGCGCCGGCGGGGGCTACGAGTTCACCTGGGGCACGGGCAAGCTCTATTTCGACGCGATGAAGATCCGCAACATCCGGATCCACAACCGTCCTGCCTATAACTCCGAGGTCCATGCCACCCGCGACATGGGCATCGGCGAGCTCAACAATTGCTACGAGGACGCCGAGCTCGCCGATACAATCTTCGTCGTCGGCGCCAATCCGCTCGAGGCGCAGACCAACTACTTCCTGAACCACTGGGTCCCGAACCTCAGGGGCATGTCCGGCGGCAAGAAGACCGAGCAGCTCCCGGACGAGCCGCACGCCCCGGGTCGTATCGTCTTCGTCGATCCGCGGCGCACCGTGTCGGTCAACGCGTCGGAGCTCGTGGCCGGTGCGAGCAACGTCCTCCACCTCGCGGTAAACCCTGGCACCGACATGGTGCTGTTCAACGCGCTCTTCACCCTCGTCGCCGACAAGGGTTGGGTCGATCAGGCGTTCATCGACGCCCACACGGCCGAGGCGTCCAGGACGCAAGGCGCGCCCGAGCTTCCGCGAAAGCCCTCGACCAAGGGCGAGGTCGCCGAACTCACCGATTTCCGGCGGGCGCTGGAGGCCAATCGCACCACGCTCGAGAGGGCCGCCGAGATCACCGGCCTCAGCCCCGAGGACATCGAGAAGGCGGCCGCATGGATCGCCGAGCAGAAGGAGGGCGGTGCGCGGCGGCGGACGATGTTCGCCTACGAGAAGGGCCTCATCTGGGGCAACGACAATTACCGAACCAATGGCGCTCTGGTTAACCTCGCCCTCGCTACCGGCAATATCGGCCGGCCCGGCGGCGGTTGCGTGCGTCTCGGCGGCCACCAGGAGGGCTACGTGCGCCCGTCCGACGGCTTCATCGGCTGTCCGGCGCCCTATGTCGACCGCCTGCTCATCGAGGGGCAGGGCGGCGTCCACCACGTCTGGGCGTGCGATCACTACAAGACGACGCTCAACGCCTTCGAGTTCAAGCGCGTCTACAAGGAGCGCACGGACAAGGTGAAGGACGCCATGAGCAGCGTCCCCTACGGCGATCGCGAGGCGATGGTGGAGGCCATCATGGGCGCGATCCGCGATGGCGGCCTCTTCGTCGCCGACGTCGACATCGTGCCGACGAAGATTGGCGAGGCGGCGCACGTCGTGCTCCCCGCCGCGACGTCGGGCGAGATCAACCTCACCTCGATGAACGGTGAGCGGCGGATGCGCCTCACCGAGCGCTACATGGACCCACCCGGCCAGGCGATGGGCGACGGCATCATCGCCGCCCGCCTCGCCAACGCCATGGAGCGCGTCTTCCGCGAGAAGGGTATGTCGGAGGCAGCCGACAAGTTCGCCGGCAAGTTCGACTGGCAGACGGAGGAAGACGTCTTCATGGACGGCTATCACCAGAACGCCGAGGGCGGCGAGCACGTCACCTACGAACGGCTGCGCGCGATGGGCACCAACGGATTCCAAGAGCCGGCCACCGGGTTCGAGGGTGGCCAGATCGTCGGCACCAAACGGCTCTACGAGGACGGCAAGTTCTCGACGGACGAAGGCCGCGCCCGCTTCTGCGTCGCCGAATGGGGCGGGCTCCGCGCGCCGGGCAAGGAGGAGGAGAAGGCGAAGTTCGACTACCTCATCAACAACGGCCGCGCCAACCTCGTCTGGCAGTCGGCCTATCTCGACACCGGCAACGAACTCGTCATGGACCGCTGGCCCTATCCGTTCATCGAGATGAACCCCGGCGACATGGAGAAGGTCGGCGTGAAAGAGGGGGACCTCGTCGAGGTCTGGAACGACGCCGGCTCGACGCAGGCGATGGTCTATCCGACTCCGACGGCCCGTTCCGGTGAGACGTTCATGCTGTTCGCCTACCCAACCGGGGTACAGGGCAACGTCGTGAACGACGGCGTCAACGAGCTGGTGATCCCCAACTACAAGAAGACCTGGGGCAACATCCGCAAGATCGCCGATGCGCCGCGCGGCGTCGCGCACGTGTCGTTCAAGCCGAAGGAAGCCTCCTTCAGCTGATGTGCGGCAGGGCGCTCGGCCTCCGGGCGCCCCTTTCTTGAGGACGCGTCCCATGCTTCTCGACCACACGGCAGGATCCGTCCGCGCCGTTCGCCAACCTCTTCTCGATGTCGCCGCGGTGTCCAGTTTCATTTGCGCGCAGGTCCCGCGGATGGGCGGCCGCGAGATCGTCTCCCTTGCGCGAGCACGGGGGCGCGTCGCCGCGGCCGATATTGCGGCGCCGATGGCCTTGCCACTGTTCGACCACGCGGCGGTCGATGGCTACGGCCTCGGCGCGGCGAGCCTGAGCGCGGTCGCCACGCCCATCCCCGTCGATCGCCCGATCCGCGCCGGCGATCCGCCCGGAGGTCCCGTTCTCGGATGCGTGCGCATCCTGACCGGCGCGCCGGTGCCACCCGGAATGTCGGCCGTCGTCATGCAGGAGCACGTGGAGCGCTCCGGCGGTGCGATCAGCCTCTCGCAGCCGGTTCGGCCCGGGGCGAACATCCGCCGGGTCGGCGAGGACCTCGCGTCGGGTGACGTCGTCGTTCGCGCCGGTCAGGTCCTCGATGTCCGGCACGTGGCCTTGCTCGCAGCTCTCGGCCTCGACGAAGTCGCGGTCGCAAGGCGCCCGTCGGTCGCGATCGTGGCCCTCGGGAACGAGATCATCGAGCCCGGTCGCCCGCGAGCCGACAATCAGATCTACGATTTGAACTCGTCCATGGCGGCCGCCTTCTTCGAGCGTCATGGTTGCGAGGTCCGGACGATCGCGCGGGTGCCGGACGACCCGGGTCGGATCGAAAAGGCGCTGGCGGCGGTCGCGGGGACGACCAATCTCCTCATCACCAGTGGCGGAATGGCCGACGGCGACGAGGACCATACCCGCACCGCTCTGACCACTCTCGGAGGTACTTGGCGGACGCTCGGGATCAAGATGAAGCCGGGCAAGCCGGCTGCGCTCGGCGAGGTGTCCGGGACCACGGTTCTCGGGCTCCCTGGCAATCCATTTGCGGCCCTTGTCGGTCTGGTCGTCGTCGGCTTACCGATCCTGGAAGCGCTCGACGGGCGCAATCCGTTGCCACCGATGGTGCCTGCGAGATCAGCGTTCGAGCTCGACAGGCTGCCTGGCCGCGCCGAGTTCTTCCCTGCGTGCCGCCTCACTGCAGCCTCCGGATTGACGATGATCGACCGGCTCGGCAAAGGCGGATCGGCTCGGCTCAGCCCCCTCATCGAGGCGGACGCTCTCGGCTACATCGAAACCAGCACCGGGGACATTCGCCGCGGGAGCCGCCTCGGATACGTGCCGTTCGAGAACCTCTTCCATTGAAGAGGGCCTCCGTGCCGCATCGACCGGTGTTGGGGGGCCGGCCCCCGTGTGTCAGATCGGGGTCCTGCGGCAGGATCATCGATCGCCGCCAAGGAAGTTGGCAGCGAGGCGGTCGTAGCGGGTGGCAATGCGACGGAAGTCCTTGAGCCGGCACCACATCCGCTCGACGACGTTGCGAAGGCGGTAGGTGGCACGGTCGTAAGGCAGCGGCGAGCGGCGGGACGTGGTCGAGGGAATGACCGCCTCGGCCCCACTGTCGGCAAGGCGGTGGCGCAGGTGGTTGGCGTCGTAACCACGGTCTGCGATCAGCCGCTCGACCGGTCCGGCGAGGTCGACGAGCCGGGCCGCGAGCGTGATGTCCTCGACGTTGCCGGCCGTCAGCAGAAGGACGCGCGAGCGTCCCGTCGCGTCGGTCAGGGCATGCAGCTTCGAGGTTCTGCCGCCGCGGGAGCGGCCGATGGCCTGTCCCCTCTTCCGCCGGCGGCGGAGCGGTGCGCCCGCACGTGGGTCGCGTCGATCGCCGCCGTCTCGGCCGCGGGAGCTCGCGAGACCAAGGCGTCGAAGATCGCCTGCCAGACGCCCTGCTGGCTCCAGCGGTGGAAACGGGTGTAGACCGTGGTCGGCGGGGCCGTACGGCGCCGGCGTGTCTCGCCAGCGCGCCCGCGGCAGCATGTGCACGATCCCTGACAGCACCCGCCGGTCGTCGACCCGTCGCGCACCGCAACGCCCCAGCGGAAGGTGCGGTTCGATCCGCTCCACCTGCACGTCGCTCAACCAGAATAAATCCGCCATGTCCGATCCCTCGTTGGGATCGGTACATTGCCGGCGAACCCGTTGGATTGGATTCGGAGTCTAGCGAACATATCTCTACCCGCCGCATCTTCGCGGCTTTAGACGTACTCGGCCACACGACATACGCAGAAAACCATCACGATCGGCGACCCATTTCAGCTCATGAAAGGACGCAGTCGTGCAACGTTGATTGCGCGCAATAGGAATCAAACACCTGCTATTGACAGTTCGCGGAAGCAGAGCCATCAACATCAGATGCGTCTGTTCGCCGTCATACTCCACGCGTTGATCGTAGCGGGGCTCCTTCTGAGCAATCCCGCCTCCGTCCGCGCGGCTCCCGCGATGTCGGGATCGCCAAACGACACGGTGATGACGATTGCGAAGAGTGACGCCAGTTCAATGTCGCCATGCTTCGACGGTCACTGTCCCGACGGGAAGACCTCCATGCCGGAGTGCCCCGCCAACCTCACGTCTTGCGGCGGCTCCGCGATGCTCGCTGTTGATCCGTTCGTTCCGGGTTTCATCCGTACGTCAGGGGGTATTCCCTGCAGCGTGGTGTGGAATGCGACCGTTGTGCCGCCTCGGCACGATCCACCACCTCCGAGATTTTCCGCAAACACGGTCTGAGCGCTGCGCGCCGTCTTCTCGGCGAACGGTGTGACTCCGACCCAACGCCCATCGACTTGTCGCCGGTGAGAGCGTGTGTCCGCCCAAACAAGGGCGGTGTTGCGGGTCACTTCCCCGCTTGTCTCGCCATTCACGCATAAAGTGATGGCTGCGGAAGATCACCATGAGACCCTTTTCCGGCGTTGCGATCACGCGGCGCACGATCCTCGCTGGCGCCGCCGCCAGCCTCGCGAGCTTGTCCACCACGCACCAAACACTCGCAGCGGGCATACCCGCGCGACTTATCGCTGCCCCAGGCCGCCAAGCGCTCGAGTTCGGCAAAGCCACCCGACTGGTGGACACCTGGAGCTACAACGGCACAGTTCCAGGCCCGCTCCTTCGATATCACGTAGGCGATCGGCTGGAGGTCCTGTTCGAGAACCGCCTCGATGAGCCAACCTCGGTCCACTGGCACGGACTCAGGCCACCGAACGCGATGGACGGCGCCGCACCCCTGACACAGGCTCCCGTGGAGCCGGGCGGTTCAATGAACTACGCCTTCGACCTCGCCGACGCCGGCACCTACTGGTACCACACCCATTTCCGCGGCTGGAACCAGCAGGACCGCGGACTCTATGGCATCCTGATCGTCGATGAGCGCAAACCGTTTAAGGTCGACCGAGACGTTCTTCTCGTTCTCGACGACTGGGTGATCGACCGTGGCGGTCGCCTCGACACCGACCTCGGTCAGATGCACGAGTGGGCGCACGCCGGGCGCCTCGGCAACCTAGCGACGATCAACGGCAGCGCTAACGCAGCGGTACCTTTGACGCCTGGCGAGCGTGTGCGATTCCGGCTCGTCAACGTCGCCAACGCGCAGATCTTTGCGCTTCTGTTCCCCGGCCACGCCCCCGTCGTTATCGCTGAGGACGGCAATCCGGTGGCGCCAAGAGCCGTCGGTGAAGAGCCGCTCATTCTCGGCCCCGGTCAGCGCGTCGACTTGGTCCTCGACGCAACAGGCAAGGCAGGATCGATGTACCCCATCAAGGCCTACACGCTGACCGATGAGGTCACGCTCGGCCAGTTCGCATACCGCGATGAGCCGGGCGGCAGCGGCCTTATCGGTACCGAGGTCACGCCCCTGGAGGCGAACGCGCGGCCGGCCCTCGCAATCGCCGAGGCCCAGCGGATCGAACTTCGTATGGAAGGCGGTGCGATGGGCCGCATGCGCGGTGCGATGATGGGGGGACGCATGATGGGAATGCGCGACCTTGTCGCCAACGGCCGCGTTTGGGCATTCAACGGCGTCGCAGGGGACATGGAGACGCCGCTCGTTTCGCTGAAGCGTGGCGAGTCCGTCGTCGTCGACTTGATCAACGACACCGCGTTTCCGCACGCGATGCACCTCCACGGGATGCACTTCCGCGAGATCGAGCGGAACGGCGTGCCGGTAGACGGACCGTGGCGGGACACCACCGTCATGGCGCCGGACGATCGCGTCTCGATTGCCTTCGCCGCCGAAACAGCCGGCAAGTGGATGCTTCACTGCCACATGATCGAACATCAGGCCGGCGGGATGATGACGTTCGTCGACGTCAAAGGGGACGCCGCATGAGCGCACCTTCGCGTCGCGAGGTTTTCGCCGGCCTTGCAGCGAGTGTTTTCGCCGTGGCGCTACCGTCTGGTGCGGAGGCGCATCCCCGTCCGGTCACGCCACCTACCATCGTCGGCTTTCGCACGCGCGCACCCGCTGGGGCGATCGTGGTGCACACAGGCGAACGGCGTCTCTACTTGATTCTGGGTCGAGGCCGGGCGCTCGAATACGTAATCGGCGTCGGTGGCGCAGGGCGATCGTTTCGCGGCTCGGGGCGCATCGGGCGCAAAGTGACCTGGCCGAGCTGGACACCGACGGAGAACATGATCCGCCGCGAGCCGCAAAAGTACGCGAGGTTCGCAGGCGGGGTTCCGGGTGGACTTGGCAACCCGCTCGGCGCCCGTGCGCTCTACCTCTACCGCGGCGGTCGCGATACGATGTACCGCATACACGGCACCAACGATCCGACGAGCGTCGGTCGCGCGGTCTCGAACGGCTGTATCCGCCTCCTCAATGCTCACGTCGAAGACCTCTACACCCGCGTCTCGATCGGCGCGCCGGTGTACGTCCAGTAAAGTTCGGAGTTTTCCATGTTCAGTGCAAAGTACGTCGCCGCAGCGCTCTTCGCCGGAACGATCGCCGGATGGGCGCAGCCTGCTGCTGCCGGCGATCCGTCTGCCTACACCATGCACGTCTACAAGACGCCTTGGTGCAGCTGCTGCGGCGCGTGGACGGACCACATGAAACGCCTTGGCTACAAGGTCGAGGTGACGGAGCTGAACGACCTCGCTCAGTTGCGCAAGCAGGCCGGTGTCCCCGACGAGGTCCAGGGCTGCCACACCGCGGCCATCCAGGATTATGTCTTGGAGGGCCACGTGCCGCCAGAGGCGATCGCCAAGCTCCTCGACGAGCGGCCGAAGGTCCATGGGATCTCTGTCCCCGGCATGCCGCAGGGCTCCGTTGGCATGGGCGACGATCCGCGCGCGCAGTACGATGTCGTGACGTTCGACGCCGGTCCAGCCTCGAACAGCCGGGTTTTCTACCGTGCAGGGCATTAATCTGATCGGCCGCCGCGCGTTTCTCGTCGGAGGCGGCGCCGCGCTGCTCGGTGGCTGTACCGTTGCGCAAGCACCCGCGCCGCAGGTAGCTGCCACCTCACGCGTGCCCCCGCTGTACCGCGAGATGTACGGCGCCCGGCCGGACGAGCGGTTTGCCATTCCGGCGGTTGATCTCTCCAAGGTCGATCCGCGGTTCTGGCGGCGGGAGGTGGCTGATCCGACGGGAGAGCGCGCCGGTACAGTCGTCGTCGATACCGGGAGCTATTTCCTTTATTGGACGATGGAAGGCGGCAGGGCGATGCGCTATGGCGTCGGCCTCGGTCGCGAGGGGTTCGGCTGGAACGGCACCGCGACGATCGAGCGGAAGGCACAGTGGCCGACTTGGACGCCACCGGCCGAGATGATCGCGCGCGAACCAGAGCTCGAGGAATATCGAAACGGGATGCCGCCGGGTCTCGGCAACCCGCTGGGCGCACGGGCGCTCTATCTCTACCAGAACGGCCGCGACACGCTCTACCGCCTGCACGGCACGCAGGAAGCCTACTCGATCGGCCGCGCGGTATCCTCCGGCTGCGTCCGCCTTCTGAATCAGGACATCATCGACCTGCACATGCGCGTGCCCACCGGGTCGCGTGTCGTGGTGCGGCCGCCCAGCCAGTCGCTGCTCGGGTGAACGCCATGACCAAGAAACGTCCCTTCATCATGCTTGGCGTCGGGTTGCTCGTCGGCGCGACCGCCATCGCCGCGGTAGCGTTCTGGCTGCAGACTCAGACGGCGCCGGCGATCGCACTCGCTCCGGACGATGCGACCGTGGTCGCACAAGGTGCAAACGTCTATGAGGCGCAGTGCGCCTCGTGCCACGGCCCGAACCTCCAGGGCCAGCTGAATTGGCGTGAGCGCGGCGCGGACGGCCGGCTTCCGGCCCCTCCGCACGACGAGACCGGGCACACCTGGCACCACCCTGACGTGCTGCTCTTCAAGCTGACCAAAGAAGGGCCGCCGAAGGAGATGGGCAACGGCGAGCCCTACTACTCGAACATGCCGGCGTTCGGGGGCGTCCTGAGCGACGACGAGATCGTTGCAGTCCTTTCCTACATCAAGAGCCGCTGGCCGGAGGACGTTCGGCGACGGCATGACGAGCTCAACCGCCAGATGGCGGGGATGCAATGACGATCGCCACCCGCATCGCCTGTGCGCTGATCCTGCTGGCGCCGTTCAGCGCATCGGCCGTCGCCGCAACGCCGTGGCAGGAGGGGGCAAACAGTGCGGCCCGTCTCCACATCGCACGAGATGCATCGGGCGACATCGTCGCCGGGCTTGAGGTGCGTCTCGACGATGGTTGGAAGACGTACTGGCGCTCCGCCGGATCAACGGGCCTTCCCCCTCGTATCCAGACGGAGGGCTCGCAGAATGTCGGCGAAGCCCGCGTCGTCTTCCCGGCACCGGAGCGGTTCGTGGCCTTCGGCATCGAGGCCCTGGGCTACGAGCACGGAGTCACACTGCCGCTTCGGATCAATCTGGCGGACCCGGCTCGAGGCGCGCGGCTGGACGTTCAGGCAGACTTCCTTGTCTGCGGCAAGGTGTGCATCCCGACGCATTTTTCATTCGCGGCGACGATTCCCGCCGATTCATCATTCCTGCCAGCGATCGCCGACACACCCATCGCGGCCGCGCTGGCGCGTGTGCCTCGTCCCGCTCTCGATGAGAATGTCGCGCTGGCACAACTTGTCCCGGCTGCCGAAGGTCTTAAGGTTGAACTGAAGTCGTTCGGCGAAGGTGGCGACCTCACCGGTGCGCTGATCGTGGCGGAGGTCGAGGGCGCCAACCCGTTGATCGGCAAGCTTGGCGCCAGGGGAGGCGGCCGTTTCACGGCGACGCTCATAGGCGTGCCGCCCCCGCCGGGCACTGCCGTGCGTCTCACCGTTGCGGATGAAGACCTGGCGCTCGACCTTTCGGGCACGGTGACGGATGCTGTCGCGGCGGAGCCGACGACGGGCGGCTACAGCCTTGCCGCGATCCTCGCAATCGCGTTCCTCGGCGGTCTCATCCTCAACGTCATGCCCTGCGTCCTGCCGGTGCTGTCGATCAAGGTGGCGGCGCTTTCTCGCGCAGCGGCTCTCGATAGGGGACAGCAACGTCTCGCATTTCTGGCAACGGCAGGTGGTATTGTCACCTTCATCGCAGTCCTCGCAGTGGCGCTCGGGACGCTCAAAGCGTTCGGCCGGGACGTGTTCTGGGGAATGCAGTTTCAAGAGCCGCTCTTCGTCGGGTTTCTCTTCGCGCTCTTCGCGCTGATGACGCTGAACCTTGCCGGCGTCTTCGAGATCCGCCTGCCCGACGGTATGCAGAACCGGCTTGGCCGACTCGGCCGAACCGGCGATTTCGCCGACGGCTTCGTGATCGCGCTCCTCGCAACGCCGTGCAGCGCGCCGTTTCTCGGAACCGCCATCGCCTTCGGGCTCGCCGGGGGAGCTAGCGCGCTCGCGGCGACGTTCGCGGCGCTCGCTGCTGGCTTTGCGTTTCCCTACGTCCTCGTTGCCGCTGTGCCGGGAGCCACGAGGCTTCTGCCGAAGCCGGGGCGGTGGATGGCACGGCTCCAGCGCGCACTCGTCGTGCCGATGCTGGCGGTCGTCGCCTGGCTTGGGTCGATCCTCTTTGCTCAGGTGGGCGTCGGTGTCCTGATCGCCCTCGCAACCGGGAGCCTCGCCGTTGCAGCGGTCCTACGCCGTCCGCGCCCGGCGACGGTCGGATTGGGTGGCGCTGTGATCGCCGCGTGCGTCCTGGTCGTCGTCGCGAATGTCGGCTCGGCCTCGGTCGGCGGACCTTCCGAGAACGCGGGGCACTGGCAGCCGTTCGACAGGGAGGCGATCGAGGGACATGTCGCACGCGGTCACGTCGTCTTCGTCGACGTGACCGCCGACTGGTGCATCACCTGCGTCTACAACAAGGCGGCCGCGCTCGACCGGGAACCCGTCGAGGCCCTTCTCGCCCGGCCGGACACGGTCGCGATGCGGGCCGACTGGACGCGGCCCGACGACGCGATCGCGGCGTTCGTGAAGGACCACGGCCGCTACGGCATTCCGCTCGACGTCGCATACGGCCCAGCTGCGCCGAACGGCATACTTCTTCCAGAAATCTTGACTATCGACGCCGTCCGGAACGCGATCGCCGCCGCGCGCGGGCGAACCGGCACCATGGCAAAGACCGGAGAATAGACCATGCTGAGACTGTTCATCGCCGCTGCAGCGGTCGGCCTGTCTGTCGTGAGCGCATTGGCCGACGGGTTGAGCGCCGGGGAGAAGGATGAGGTCCGTGCGCTCATCCGCGACCACCTTCTCGAAAATCCCGAGATTCTCGCCGAGGCGTTTGAAGCCCTGCAGGCGAAGCAGAGGGCCGCGGATGAGGAGGCGGTGAAGGGCGCTCTCGCCGACCTCGGTGAGACGTTGCGCAACGCGGGAGACGATCCTGTGGGCGGGAATCCGGACGGAACGATCACGGTCGTAGAATTCTTCGACTACAACTGTCCGTACTGCCGGAAGGTGAAACCCGAGGTAATAGAGTTCCTCGAGAACGACGACCGGATCCGGTACGTATTCAAGGAATTTCCGATCCTGTCGGCGTCGTCAGCCCAGGCCGCGCGGGCTGCGCTTGCCGTGTGGGCGAGCGCTCCGGACAGGTACTGGGACGTGCATCAGGCGCTTATGGGCCATGAAGGAACGCTGACCGAGGCCCAGATCCAGGCGGCCATCGAAGGAGCAGGACTCGACTGGAGCGAGATCGTAGCGCGCGGCGATGCCGACGACATCACCGCCAAGATTCGCGAGACGATGCAGGTCGCCGGGCGCCTCAACATCAACGGGACGCCGAGCTTCGTGATCGGGAACGAGGTGATTCCGGGCTTCGTGGACGCGAAGCAGCTGGAGGCAGCTGTCGCCGCCTCCGGCGAATGAGCAAGGTACGCCAGCGCCCGGCTCCCGGACATGCCTTACCGGACGATGGCCGGGAAGCCCGCCTTTTCGAGCGAGGCGAGGATGTCGGCCTCGCTGGCGCGCGTCTCGACGACCGCCTCGTGCGTCGCGAGATCGGTCCTGACGGTCGCATCCTTGTCGACCTTTTCGACGGCGCGGGTGACGCCGTTCACGCAGCCGCCGCAGCGCATCGTTGGGATCGAGATCGAGAGTTTCATGACGACATCTCCAGTTCATCTCTCGCCGGGAAGTGGGGCTTCCCACCGTGGGAAGGTCAAGATGACGGCGGCATACATTCTTTCGAGGACCGCGCTTGACCTTCCCATCATGGGAAGCCCCATCTCGCGTTGACGTGCCAAGGGAGGTTCTCATGGATGCATCGGTCGGCCGGCTTCAGCGAACGGGAATGGCGGCGTCGAGTATCGAATTCGGCGTTGAGGGGATGACCTGCGCGTCCTGCGTCGGCCGCGTGGAAAGAGCTTTGAGGGCGATCCCCGGTGCTACGGATACTAGCGTGAACCTCGCCACCGAGCGAGCCCGAGTGACCTTTACGGGACCTGCCGACGCCGCTGTGGTGCGCGAGGCGATCGAGGGCGCCGGATACGACGTCGCCGAGGCGACGACCGAGCTCGCCGTCGACGGTATGACATGCGCGTCCTGCGTCGGCCGGGTGGAGCGCGCGCTCGCCGCCGTCCCGGGAGTTAAGTCTGTCAACGTCAACCTCGCGACTGAGCGGGCGACCGTGCGTCACGCGGACGGGGTGGTGACGACGGCCGCGCTTGTCGAAGCGGTGGAAGACGTCGGGTACCAAGCGAAGCTCGCGAGCGCGGCCGATGCAGGCGACGAGGCGGACGCAAAGAAAGCAGGCGAGCTCAAGGCGCTTCAGCGCGACGTCGCCATCGCCGCGATGCTGACGCTGCCGGTGTTCGTGCTGGAGATGGGCGCGCACCTCGTCCCCGCGTTCCACCACGCCATCGACGTCGCGATCGGGCGCGAGACGAGCTGGCTCATTCAGTTCGCGCTGACGACGCTGGTGCTATTCGGTCCGGGTCTGCGCTTCTTCCGAAAGGGTATTCCGGCGCTCCTGCATGGCGGGCCGGACATGAACTCGCTGGTCGCTTTGGGCTCGGGCGCGGCCTGGGCCTATTCGGTGGTGGCGACCTTCGCAGCTGGTAGCCTGCCCGCGGAAACGCAGAATGTATATTACGAGGCCGCGGCCGTGATCGTCACTCTGATCCTCCTCGGCCGCTTCATGGAGGCCCGCGCAAAGGGGCAGACCGGCGAGGCGATCAAGCGCCTGATGGGTCTGAGGGCGAAGACCGCGCGCGTCGTGCGCGGCGACGAGACCGTGGACGTGCTGATCGAGGAGGTCACGGCCGGCGACGTGATCGCGGTGCGCCCGGGAGACAAGATCCCCGTCGACGGCGTGGTGCTCGACGGATCGAGCTTCGTGGATCAGTCCATGATCACGGGCGAGCCGGTTCCCGTGTCGCGCGGCGAGGGGGACGAGGTTGTCGGCGGCACCCTCAACAAGACCGGCGCGTTCACCTTCCGCGCCACCAAGGTCGGCGCCGACACCGTGCTGTCGCAGATCATCCGCATGGTGGAGACGGCGCAGGGTGCGAAGCTTCCGATCCAGGCGCTGGTCGACCGCGTGACGTTCGTCTTCGTACCGGTCGTGATGGCGGTCGCGGCCGTCACGTTCCTCGTCTGGCTGACGTTCGGGCCGGATCCTGCGCTCACCTTCGCCCTCGTCAACGGCGTTGCGGTGCTCATCATTGCGTGCCCATGCGCGATGGGGCTCGCGACACCCACCTCTATCATGGTCGGTACCGGTCGTGGGGCGGAGTTGGGCGTCCTTATGCGCAAGGGAGAGGCGCTCCAGTCGCTGCGGGACGTCACCATCGTGGCGCTCGACAAGACTGGCACACTCACAAAGGGGCGTCCGGAGCTCACCGACTTCTCCGTGGCGGAAGGCTTCACCGAGGATGAGGTGCTGGCGCTCGTCGCGGCCGTTGAGGCGAAGTCCGAGCACCCGATTGCTGAAGCTATCGTACAGGCGGCACGGGCGCGCGGACTCTCAGCGGGGGAGGTTGCCAGGTTTGACGCCGTCCCGGGCTTCGGCGTCGGCGCGAACGTCGCGGGCCGGCGCATCGACGTCGGTGCGGACCGCTACATGACGCGGTTGGGTCTCGAGCCGGCCGCCTTCGCTGATGAGAGCGCGAGGCTGGGCGGGGAGGGTAAGTCGCCGCTCTACGCCGCCGTCGATGGTCGCCTCGCCGCGGTCATCGCTGTGGCCGACCCGGTGAAGCCGACGACGGCCGCCGCGCTCGCCGCGTTGCATGATCTCGGCCTGTCGGTCGCGATGATCACCGGTGACAACCGCCGCACGGCCGAGGCCATCGCCGCGCGGCTAGGCATCGACGAGGTCATCGCCGAGGTGTTGCCGGATGGCAAGGTAGACGCGGTAAAGACACTGGGCGCGCGCGGCCGGGTGGCGTTTGTCGGCGACGGGATCAACGACGCGCCGGCGCTCGCCGAGGCGGACGTGGGCCTTGCCATCGGCACGGGCACCGACGTCGCCATTGAAGCGGCGGACGTGGTGCTGATGTCCGGCGATCTCAACGGCGTGCCGAACGCCATCGCGCTGTCGCGGGCGACGATGCGCAACATCCGCCAGAACCTCTTCTGGGCGTTCGCGTACAATACCGCGCTGATTCCGGTGGCGGCGGGGGCTCTCTATCCGGCGTTTGGGTTGCTGCTTTCGCCCATCCTCGCGGCGGGAGCGATGGCGTTGTCGAGCATCTTTGTGCTCACGAATGCCCTGCGACTGAAAGGCTTCCGGCCACCCATGGCCCGTGACGGTCGTGTGGTGGCTGCGGTCGCCGCCTCTCCCGCGGAGTGAACCCGCAGAGTTTCGGCGGCGCTCGTCGCCGCTGGGAAAACCGGGCGGAACTCGCCCGCCTCGATATCTCACGAGCATTGGAGGAAATGGTGATGAAACGAAGAGCAACAGCAATCGCCACGCTTGCCGGAGCGGCGTTCTTCACAGTCGCTCCCGCACTGGCCCAGGATAGCAGCCAGAGGCATGCGTCCACGACCGAGACAACGTCGCCAGAGACGCCCGGCAGTAGCCCGCGCGACGGCGCCATGATGCAACGTATGAGCTCCGGTACGATGCCGGGATCGGGAATGAACCAAGTCGGGCAGGGCAAGAACGTGCGTGATGCCCAGCATGGCGGGGACCGGAGAATGGGCCATTCGATGATGATGCGGATGTTGTTCATCGCGGTGGACACAGACGGCAGCGGAACCCTGTCCCTTCCTGAGGTTCAGGAGTTTCATGCACGTATGTTCAAGGCCGCCGATGCGGACGATGACGGCGAACTAACCCCTGCGGAAATGCGCGCAATCATGATGGGCGGAATGGGCGGCTGATCCGCCTTTCCGACGGACCTCACGATCTTGTTCGGAGACGCAAACGCAAGGGAGGACCGCATGTTCGGTCACATGGACGGGTGGGGCATGAATCTTATGGGCGGCGGAATGCTGATCGGCGCGGCCGGCATCCTTCTTGCCGGCATCCTAATCGGCTTTCTGTTCGCCAGACGATAACGGACGGTCCTTCCGCACACGGCCAAGCCGGCGATCGCGCGCCAGACACGGCACGGCGGTCCCGGTGCGAGGACATTGGCCTGTATCATAGCAAGATGAGAGAGCCTTGAGTTCAAGCTACGCAAAGAACAGCCTATCGTTTCTCGATGCGGTCGCGATGGGAACAGGCGTCATGATCGGTGCGGGCATTCTCGCGCTGACAGGGCAGATCGCGGAAGTGGCGGGGTCACTGTTTCCGCTTTCCTTCCTAGTAGGCGCGGTCATAACCGCCTTCAGCGCCTACACATACGTCAAGATGTCGAACGCCTACCCGTCCGCCGGGGGGATCGGGATGATCTTGCAGAAGGCCTATGGGCCGACGACGGTGGCAGCGGGCGCGGCGCTCCTGATGGCTCTCTCGATGGTGATCAATGAGAGCCTCGTGGCGCGGACATTCGCCAACTATCTCTTGCGCGGCCTCGGAATGCCCGCTGAGGGCTGGTTGGTGCCGGCGATCGGCGTTGCGCTCATCGTGTTCGCCTATCTGGTCAACGCGGCGGGCAATCGTTCAGTTGGGCTGCTTTCGCAGATCATGGCGGCGCTCAAGGTTGGCGGGATCGCGCTCTTCGGGATCGCCGCGCTGTGGGCGGGGGGCATCTCCTTCGAAGCTGGCAGCAGCGACGCGGGAGCCGTTGGGTTCGTCGCATCGGTCGCACTGGCGATTCTCGCGTTCAAGGGCTTTACGACAATCACCAACAGCGGGGCCGAAATCACCGACCCCCATCGAAACGTCGGCCGTGCGATCGTGATCTCCATTGGCCTATGTACTGTCATCTACCTCCTTGTCGCGCTCGGCGTTGGGTCGAGCCTGCCGCTCGACCAGATCGTTGCAGCGAAGGACTACGCGCTCGCGGAAGCGGCCAAGCCCGCGCTCGGACAGGCAGGGTTCTATCTTACCGTCGCGCTGGCGCTCGTTGCGACAGCATCTGGGGTCGTCGCCAGTATCTTTGCCGTGTCGCGCATGCTCGCAATGCTGACTGACATGAAGCTCGTTCCGCACAGTCATTTCAGGATGCGCGGCACAATTCGCGACCACACGCTCGTCTACACCGTTGTTATTGCGGGTGGCCTTACGGTTTTCTTCGATCTGAGCCGCATCGCGTCATTAGGGGCGTTCTTCTACCTCGTGATGGACATGCTGATCCATTGGGGCGTCTTCAGGAATCAGCGCAAGACGATCGCCGCGCGCGGCTGGGTTATGCTGACAGCCATCGGGCTGGACGCTTTGGTTCTGGGGGCATTTGCCTTGTTGAAGTGGCAGACCGATCGTCCAATCGTCTTCATCGCGCTCGCCGGGATCCTCTCGGTCTTCGCGTTCGAGCGCATCTTCCTGGCCGCGAGACAGTCGCGGTCCGCGCACCACCACGAGAGTAACGAAGGGGGTTGAAATGCGCGTCCGAGTGCGAGGGCTGCGGCCGGCGAGACGCGCCAACGGCCGTTTCTCCCGCGACGCGAGGGCCTTTCGGATAACCAATTCCACCGAAACTTTAACCCCCTTCCGGGGTTGAGGTTTGATCAGCCTACATGTGATCTCAACGGAGAAGCCTGTGTCTTATTTGCGTTTCGCTGCGATGATCCTGACGTCGACAGCCGTCATGTTCGTCCTCATGTATCTGAACACGTATCTCTTCAGTCACGTCTTCTTCTCGGAGACGCGGACGTACATGGCGATCATGATGGGCGCGGTCATGACGCTGATCATGCTGGCCTTCATGCTGGCAATGTACAAGAACACCCGCCTCAATTTTGCGATCTTCGCCGGCGCGGTAGTCGTTTTCGGTGTGTCGCTCTGGCTCGTACGCAGTCAGGTCACGGTCGGCGACACATCCTACATGCGCGCGATGATCCCGCATCACTCGATCGCCATCATGACTTCGAGCCGAGCGGATATCTCCGACCCGCGCGTGCGCAAGCTCGCCGACGAGATCATCTACGCGCAGGACAAGGAGATCGCCGAGATGCGCTTCCTCATCGACGACATCGACCGGAACGGTGACGGCACCGGGACGGCTGCGCCGTCCGCGTCGGCAATGACGCTCGACGAGGCGCTCGCCACGGCGGACCTTCCCTCGCTCGACCCGCAGTTTATGACGGACGATGAGATCGCGCTGGGTCTTTCGGGCGGAACGACATGCCGGTTCACCTATACCGAAGGAAGCCGTCCAGTGCTGGCGCTTGCCAGCGACGGCGCAGCGCTAATGAAGATCAGCGGGGACCTCGTGCAACTGCAGGCCGACCCGGCCTCACTTGCCAGAGGCCCGACGGCTGCCGCAGCGGGTGTGTCGATGGCTGTCAACGGACCGACCGGCGATCTCCTCGCGGGTGATGGCGAGCGTGACGCTGTGCTGACGATGAGCCTCGATCGCGGGATGACCGTTGGCTACAGCGGCTTCTACGACTGCCGCACCTAACGCTCGCTCGGGAGGCGGAGAATGAACATCGGGCAGGCTGCGAAGGAGTCTGGTGTCAACGCCAAGATGATCCGATACTATGAAAGTATTGGCCTCATAGGCGCGGTCGAACGATCTGCTGCGGGGTACCGAAGCTACGCACCAGCCGATATCCAGACCCTTCGCTTCGTCAGGCGGGCGCGTGATCTCGGCTTTTCGATCAATCAGATTGCGGAGCTGTTGAAACTCTGGGGGGACGGGTCGAGAGCGAGCGCGGACGTGAAGTCCGTTGCGCTGGCCCACATCGCAGAGCTGGAAGGCAAGATCGCGGACATGCAGGCGATGGTCTCGTCGCTGCGAAACCTCGCCTCCCACTGCTCCGGCGACGAACGCCCGGAGTGTCCGATCATCGACGACCTTGCTGAAGCAGGGGGCGGAGCGGGCCGGCCGAATTCCCAACGCCGTGCATCGGCGTCGAAAGGCGGCCCCGCAACGAGACCCGCTACTACGAGCGCGTGAGTAGATCGTGGCTATGGCTTTGGCGATACTCTTGTCCGTCGTGCTGTTTGCCGTCTCGACGAGCATCCACTACGCAACCTTGTGTTCAATTTCGGGTGTACTCTCCAGGATGCCCCCGCGCCCGCACCTCGGACTGACAATCGCCATGATGGCGATCGCGTTGGCGCATGTCGTGGAGGCGACCCTCTACGCTGTCGGGTTCTGGTTAGGTGATACGGCGCTCGGCTTAGGATCCTTCAAGTCGGAAAGCGAGCTGGACTGGATGGACCACTTCTACTTCTCGCTGGTCAACTTCACGACTCTCGGTCGTGGTGACCTGACGCCGACCGGACATCTCCGCTTCATGGCGGGCATCGAAGCCCTGCAGGGCTTCTTGTTGATCACCGCGTCAGGCTCGTTTCTATTCCAGGTAATGCGAGGCTCTGTTCCCCTCTCCCGCCGTTGAACGCGGCTCCATGTTTCACGTCCGGTTGATCGCCTGAGATCCAAGAGTCAGTATTGACCTTACCATGCTGGAAGGTTGTAGCTGATTCTGGAAGTCATCTTCTAAAGGATGAGCCCTATGCGCGGCGCGCCATCGTCTAATAAAATTAATATTGACCCAGAACCTGGGTATCAAAGGACTTCGAAGTCCGCAGGTAATATCGGGATGTGGGCGTGCTGCGTTGCGATGCTCGTGCCCATCGGCATATACTTCGCCTCCGGCGGAAGCCTGACCAGTGTGACCTCTGCGATTGGTCTGCTTGCTCCGCTGGCCCTTTGCGGTGGCATGCACTTCGTCATGCATCGCTGGCTTGGCCGCTCCTGCCACGGCGCCGCGCAGGGCGTTCCGACCGCCGAGCCTTCCCGGCGACGAGCTTAAGCCATGACCCGCATCGTTTGCACCGGCGAGTGACCCACCCGGCGCCGTCTCGCGATCTCGCTCAATGGTTGGATAAGATTTGGAAGCGCTCCTCACCGCCCTCGTTCTGACCGGCATCTTCGTCGCGCTCGTCCTGGCGGCGTACCGGGCGGCCGGCCCGCGATGTTCGCCCTGGCCGCAGCGGCTTCCCTTCCTTGGCGGCGGTGAAGCCGACACGCACGCCTGGCAGCGCTACCATGTGCGCTTCTACACGATGACGCTCGTCTTCATCGCCTTCGAGATGGAGATGATGTTCATGTACCCGTGGGCGGTCGTGTTCGTCGAAGAGGGCCTGAAGGCGCTCGCCGAGATGGGGATGTTCCTGGCCATTCTCTCCCTCGGCATCCTCTATGGTTGGCGCGAAGGGATCTTCCGGTGGCAGTAGGAGGCACCCCGGTCTTCGTCGCCGCGGGTGGCGGTGTCCTCGGCGCAGTCGAGGCACTGCGGCTGGAGCCAGCGCTGACGCTGGTCGCGACCCCACGGGCTGCGCAGGTGCTCGTTGTGGCGGGCGAGCAGCGACCAAGCGACCGTATCGCCCTCGCGCGGATCCACGCCCAGCTTTTTGAGCCCCGCGCGACCGTGTGGTGGCGCGCCGACCGGCCGTCAGGATTCGACTTCGGCACCGGCGCGCCGGAGAGTGTGTCCGACGCTGCGGCCTTCATCAGTGCGCAGGCGACGCAGTCCGAGGGTGAGGCGATCCTGCTCGACGATGGGCCACCCAACCCGTGGGAGGGCGTCGGACCTTACGGTCAGGGCGGCAATGGCATGATGGGCGGGACACCCTACGGCCGACCGATGGCGATGACGACCGACGACCTGCGAGATGGTTTGGCGCTCGACGCATACAGCGCGACATTCGGCCCGTATCTGACACAATGGCCGCCCGGTCTCATCATGGAGACGACGCTCCAGGGCGATGTGATCCAGTCCGTCCGCATCGTCGAAGCGCCGCTCGCGCAGGACCTTCTCGCGGCGACGCCTCATTTGGAGCTCGCACGCCTCCTGCGGCTCCTCGAGCTTCCTGCGCTCGCCGATCGGCTCGTGCGGGCGGCGCTTGCCGATCCCGCGCGCGCCGCAGCCGGGCTGGCCCGCGCGGTCCGGTGGACAGGCCTTCTCGCCGCGATCCCGTCCGCGCTCGCCCGCGACGAGAGCGGCGGCGACGTGCGCAGTCGGACGGCGGGCCGGCTCGACGCGCTGAGCGCCGGCCGACCCGCCGACCCGGCCGCACCCGGCGATCTCGCCGCGATGCTCATCGGCCTCGAATGGCACGAGGCGGCGCTGGTCCTGGCGAGCTTTTCCATCGACGAACTGCGCGGAGCGATCGCGTCGCCGGCCGTCCGAATGGCGAAGGGCGCCGCATGAGCCTCGCAGCATTCCCGTTCCTAGTGTTCTTCCTGGCGCTGGGCGCCGTGCTCGTGGTCGTCCTCGACGCCGTCGCGCGGGCGGCGCTCGCAGGCGCGCCGGCGGGGCCATACCTCGCTGGCACCTTCCGCCATGCCGCGATGCGTCTCTCCGGTCAGTTGGTGACAACCGAGGCGCCCGACCGTGCCAACTGGCGCCTCGCCCCGGCGTGGTACGGGGCGCTCGCGGCGGCGGGTCTCGCCGTCGTCCCGTTCGGCGAGGGCATGGCCCTCATCCAGCTACCCACGAGCATCGTTCTCTGGGGCGCGGTCGAGGCGCTGGTGGTGGTCGTCGTCTTCCTCCACGGGTGGTCGCCGAACGCGCCGTTCCCGCTGATCGGCGCCTACCGCTACGTCGCCACCGGCCTGCCGGTCATGCTGCCGTCGATGTTCGTTCTCATCGGCGCCGCCCTTCCGGCCCGCTCGCTCGACGTACTCGCCATCGTCGAAAGTCAGCGTGAGATGTGGAATGTCGTACGCCAGCCGCTGGGGCTGCCGCTCTTCCTCATCGTCGGCCTGTCGCTCACCTTGCGCGGGCCGATGGACTACGCCGATTCCGCCGACCTTGCCGGCGGTAGCAGCGCCGAGGACTCCGGCCCCGCGCGGGCCATGTGGCAGGCGGCGCGGCTCGCGATGCTGGTCGCATTCTCGGCGATGGCGGCGACCGTCTTCCTCGGCGGCTACCTCGGCCCGCTGCTGCCTGGACCGCTTTGGCTCGCGCTCAAGACTGCGCTCGTCCTCGTGCTGATGGTGGCGGCAACGCACCTCCTACCAAGAATGCCGGTATCGCGGATGGTGACATTCTTGTGGGTGGTCCTCCTGCCGGTCTCCTTCCTCCACCTCCTTGCCGCGGGGCTCGTCGCGCTATGATCGATGCGCTGTTCACCGGTCTCTCCGCTCTGGCGCTCTACGCCGGTTGGCGCGTCTTCCGCGTCGATTCCATGGTGCGGGCTAGCTTCTGGCTGATGATCTCGTTCATCGCCGTCGGCGGGATCGGGCTCCTCCTGTCGGCGCCATACATCGGCGTCGCGACGGTATTCATGATGGCCGTGGAGATGACCGTCATGGTGCTCTTCATGGTCATGTTCATGATGAACCCGGCCGGCCTCAACCCGATGATGATGGTCCATCAGCACCGCTTCTCCATCGGCGCCGGGGTCGTCGCTTTCGCCGGAATGACGGCTGCGACGCTCCTCACCGACCTCCCATCGAACCCTGTCGCGGCGGGCAAGGCGATTGTCCACGACCTGGGGATCGAGCTTCTGGGGGACTCGATGCTGATCTTCGAGACCGCCGGCGTCACGTTGCTCGCGACGATGATGGCCGCCGTCATCCTCTCCGCGCGCACGGGTCGCTTCGGCGACGCCGTCGAGGGCTCGGTCCCGCCGGGCCTCGAGCCGGGAGGGACGCCCGCGGGCCGCGTGCCGGAGAAGAGCGGCGGCCACCACCACGGCCACGGCGGACACGACCACGGCTCCCACGGCGACGGTAGGAGCGATCACGCACACCATCACGAAGGGCATGACCACGACAGCGGCGGGCACGATCATGCCGGCGACAAGGAGAAGCACGCATGACGCTCGCCTCGGTTCTCATCGTTGCCGCGGGGCTCATCGGCATCGGCCTCTACGGCGCACTATCGCAGCAGTCCTTCGTCATGCTGATGATGGGGCTCGAGCTGATCATGAACGGGGCGCTTCTGGCGGTGCTCGGCTTCTGGTCGTTCGCGCTCGGCGGGATGCCGGAGGGGCAGCTCCTCGCGATCGTCATCATGGCCGTCATGGCGGTGGAGATGGCGGCCGGGTTCGCGCTCGTCGTCGCCGTTTACCGCAACCGGCAGGCGGACGTCACCGAAAGCCTCACGACGCTGAAACAATGATCCTCGCCCTCGTCGTCCTCCTGCCGACGCTAGCCGGATTTGCCCTCATTGCCGCCGCGCCGGACCGGCGGGGTGAGCTCGCATTGGCCGCCGGGTTCATCCTCGGCGCCACGCTGGCGCTCGCCGTGGCGGCGATCCTCACCGGCGATACGCTCCTCATCGCCTGGGGCAGCGGCATCGAGCTCGCCGGGCGGCTGACGCCGCTTTCGGCGATCATGCTCATCCTCCCGCCGCTCGTCGCGCTCCCCGTCGTGGTACGCGGCGCGCTGACGGAGGAAGGGCCAGGCTTGCCGCGCATGGTCGGCCTCCTTCTCGTGTTCGTCGGCGGGATGGAGCTCGTCGTCATTGCGGACGATCTCGTCACGCTACTCGTCGGATGGGAGGTGATCGGCGCGGCCTCGTGGGCGCTGGTCGCCCATCGCTGGCGTGATCCGGACGCCGTGACGTCCGGCATCTGGGCGTTTGTCGTCACGCGCACGGGCGACCTCGGCCTGTTCCTCGCGCTGATGGCGACTGTCGCCGCCACCGGCTCGACCCGGCTCAATGCTCTCGGTGAGCTGACCGGCATGCCTCTCGTGCTGGTGTCAGCGGGCCTTCTGGTTTCGGCGGCGGCTAAGGCGGCGCAAGCGCCGTTCTCGCCGTGGCTGTTCCGGGCGATGGATGGACCGACTCCGGTCTCCGCGCTGCTCCACAGCGCCACGCTGGTCGCCGCCGGCGCCTACCTCGTCCTGCGCGCCGGGCCCATGCTGGGCGACGGGTTCGGGGCAGGCGCGATGGCGGTCGGCGCTACCACCGCGGTTGCCGGCGGAATCGTCGCGCTCCTCAACCTGCACGCCAAGCGGCTCCTCGCCGGATCGACCTCGGCGCATCTCGGGCTCATGTTCGTGGCGGCGGGCGCCGGATATCCGGGTGTCGCGCTCGCCCACCTCGTCACCCACGCAGCAATGAAATCGGCGCTCTTTATCGAGGCCGGCACCGCGCACGAGCTTCGCGGCACCTACGCGCTGGACCGCCTCGCCATCGGTCGTGCCGTACCGGTCCTCACCTGGATGACGCTCTTGCCCACGCTGGCGCTCGCCGGCATCCCGCCACTCGGCGCGGCGTGGAGCAAGGAGAAGATCGCTGGCGCCGCGCACGATGCCTCGACGCTCGCTACCATAGCGGTCGTCGTGGCGGGGGCACTTAGCGCCGCCTACGCGATGCGTTTCTATGTCGCCGTCTTCTCCCCCGGCCCGGACGTCGACCCCGGCCGTATCCCATCTCGTGCGGTACTAATCCTCCCGTCGGCCTTCCTCGCCGTGGTGACGCTGGCCCTATCGGTGCTGTGGATCCCCGCGGTTCCCAACACCATCGCCGATCGTCTCGGGGTTGCCCTGCCGCCCGGCTCGCTCGGCCTGTTCGCCGCCTCCATCGCGGCGATCGCGGCCGGGGCCGTCCTCGGCATCGTCATCGCCCGGCGACGCGCGGATCTAGGCAGCAATGACACTGCAGCGGCGCTCGGCGACTGGCTCGGTCTTCCGTGGCTCTTGGAGAACGCGGTGGCGCGGCCGGCCGTCGCGCTTGCCCGCGTCCTCGCCCGCATCGACGATGTCCTCGTCGACCGCGGTGTGCACCTTGGCGCAGCGCTGTCGCGGACGATTGCCCACGTCCTTGCCCGCATCGACGACACTGTCGTCGACCGCGGCGTGCGCCTCGTCGCTGCGTTGTCACGGTGGCTCGCCAACGCGGGGGACCGCTTTGGCGAGTGGGCTACCGATGGCCTGCCCCGGTTGACCGCCTATCTCGTCGGCGCAGCCGGCGGCGGCGTGCGGCGCACGCAGACCGGGCTTTCCCACCATTATTTCGCGATCCTCGTGGCGGGCCTCGCCGTCGCGGTCGCCGTCCTCTCCTACGGAGCGTGACCCGATGCTGACCCTTGCGATCCTCGTCCCGTTCGTCGGGGCCTTGGTCCTCGTGACCGCCCCCGGTTTGAGGGCAACGACCGCGCGTGCGCTCGCCGTCGCCACCGCCGCGGTGCCGCTGGCGCTCCTGTGCTTTGCATGGTCGCGCTTCAGCCTAGGCGGCACCGACTTCCAGCTCGTCGAGGAGATGGCATGGGTGCCGGCGCTCGGCGTCGCCTGGCGCGTCGGCGTTGACGGCGTGTCGCTGGCGCTGTCCCTGATGACGGGGGTCCTCTTCGTCGCCACGATCGCCTGGCCGATGGAGCAGCGCGAGCGGGAGCGCCAGTACTATGCCTGGTTCCTGTTCCTGGAAGCCGCGTCGCTTGGCCTCTTCCTCACGCTCGACCTTCTCGTCTTCTACGTGTTCTTCGACCTCTCGCTGGTCGGCATGTTCTTCCTGATCGGCCGCTGGGGGCACGGAGAGCGGCAGGCTGCGGCGCTGAAGTTCTTCATCTACACCTTCGTCGGCTCACTCGCGATTCTGCTCGCGATCATCGTGCTCGTCCTTCGCACTGATCCGATGACGTTCGATATGCGCGTGCTGATCGCACAGCAGCCGCTCGCCGGGGCGGGGCCGGTCGCGACGCTCGTCTTTCTCGGCTTCGTCGTGGGCTTCGCGATCAAGGCGCCGCTGTTTCCGGTCCACACATGGCTACCACCGGCGCACGTCAACGCGCCTGGGCCGGCGTCCGCCATCCTCGCCGGCGTTCTCCTCAAGATGGGCACCTACGGCATGGTCCGGATGCCGCTCCAGATGATGCGCGAAACGTTCGCGGCCTATGCGCTGCCCCTGGCTGTCGTCGCCCTCGCGTCGATCCTTTGGGGCGCGTTCGTGGCGCTCGGCCAGACCTCGATCAAGCGGCGCATCGCTTACACGTCGGTCAACCACATGGGCTACGCGGTGCTCGGCATCGCGGCGGCGGGCGCGCTCGTCGCCGGTGAGGAGCACGCGCGCCAGCTCGCCCTCACCGGCGCGGTGGTGGAAATGGTGGCGCACGGGCTCATCACCGGCACGCTGTTCCTCCTTGCCGGCAGTATCTGGGCGCGGGCGGATACTTACGAGATGGACCGCTTCGGCGGTCTCGCCGGCGTCGCGCCGAAGCTGACGGCGGCGACGGTGGTGGCGGCCTTCGCGAGCCTTGGCCTGCCGGGCCTCGCCGGCTTTGTCGCCGAGGTGCAGATCTTCATCGGCGCCTTCGCGGTGTTCCCGTGGGTTGCGGCCGTCGGCCTCGTCGGCATCCTCATCACCGCCGCGCTGTTCCTCACGATGCTGCGGCAGGTCTTCTTCGGCGAGCGACCGGTGGAGCGGAACGCCTTTGCGGACGTCGGCCGGGTGGAGGGGGCGGTCCTCCTCGCCATCCTCGCCCTCGTCGTCGTGATCGGCGTCTATCCCGCTTGGCTCCTCGACCTCGTCAACGCCGCCACGGATAGCGCCGTCGTCGGGACCGCCACCGTCGCGCCCGGGGGCTGAGGCGATGCCGATCGGCGACCTTGCACCAGAGATCGCGGTTCTCTTCACCGCGGTTGCAACGCTCCTCTTTGCGATGTTCGCGCCGCGTCGGCTGCATGTCGTCGGCGTGATCATCGCGCTCTCCGGCCTCACTGTGGCGGGTGTTCTCCTCGCCGACCAGCTCGGTCGCACAGGCACCACCTTCTCCGGCACCTTCGCGATCGATGGCGTCGGTGTCTGGGCTCGCTTCCTGATCCTCGTCGCGACAGGCGTGTGCGTGATGATCTCACCGGGCTGGTTTGCAACGGACCGCCGCCACGGCGAGGTCTACGCGGTGTTTCTTCTGTCGGCGGTTGGGGCGATGGCGCTCGCTGGCGCCGCCGACCTGATGCAGCTCGTCGTTGCCGTGCTCCTGTCGTCCGTCACCGGCTACACGCTGGCCGCCTACCATCGCGGCTGGGCAATCTCGGTGGAAGCGGGGATGAAGTATTTCCTCATCGGCGCGCTCGCCAACGCCGTCCTCGTCACCGGCGTCGTATTCGTGACCGGTATGGCCGGGGTTACCGGCTACGAGCCGCTCGCGAACGCCTTTGCCGATGGGCTCATCGCCTCGCCGCTCCTTGTTGCCGGTCTTGCGATGGTCGCCGTCGGGATCGCCTACAAGCTTGGTGCTGCACCGGCGCATACTTGGGTACCAGACGTCGCGGAAGGCGCGCCAGTTCCATCGGCGGCGTTCCTCACGGTGGTCCCGAAGATCGGCGCCGCGGTAGCATTCGCGCGGTTGGTCACCGCTGTTCCTCCAGATGCTCTCGCGTTGCGTCCCCTCGTCGCGACAATAGCGGCTGTGACGATGACGATTGGCAACCTAGCTGCGCTCCGGCAGCAAGATGTGCGGCGGCTGCTCGGCTGGTCGTCCGTCAGCCAGGCTGGGTACGTGCTGATGGCGGTTGTCGTCATCGACCTCGATACCGGTGCGCCGACAGCACTTGTCGCGATGCTCGGAGCGTATACCGTCGGCAACATCGCCGCGTTCGCCGTCGTCGCGGACCTTCGCGGTCGAACGGCGCTTTCGGACTATAGCGGCCTCGCGGCGCGCCGGCCGCTTGACGCCGTGGTGTTGGCGCTTGCGTTTCTTTCCCTCGTTGGCATCCCGCCCACAGTCGGCTTCTTCGGAAAGTTCACAGTGTTCGAGGTTACAATCGCGGGCGGTTACGGTTGGCTCGCCCTCGTGGCGGCGACAAATACGGTTGTGTCGCTCATCTACTACGCCCGCGTGCTGTCGCGGATGGTCTTCGATGCATCAACCAATGGCGCCGTAGCCCAACTCGACAAAATGACTTGGGCGGCGGCGGTCGCAACGGGATCGGCCATTATAGCACTTGGGCTCACCGCCGGGCTCCTGCTGGATCAGCTCGCCGACATCAGCCTCCTGTAATGCTACCCGTTCCAAAAGGGTCGGCTCACTGATGGATTCCAGAAGCACCGGCTCGGGCCGAGGCTATGAGCATGACGGGCGGCACGCGAGTTTGCCGCTCTCGGGGTATCGGCGCGGAGGGCCCCACCGGACTGATTTGTCGAAGCGCGCGGTAAGCCGGGCAGGCGATCCACGAATGCACTTCGCAGCTATAGGATCGAGCCCGATCCGCCGGAGCTATCCCGAGTTCTCCGCTGATAGCAAAGCCGAGCTTCATCACTTTCCACAATCGATAATTGTGTGACTTTTTAGGCGCACGTGGAGCTGTGGCTTCGTAGCACACTTGTTGGTGCACAGGCCGAATGATATCAGGCCAAAGCGTATGTGGAGAAGGTTTTGGCTGTCGCTCGCTTCATATTTGTCGCGCTGATCGTGCTGGCCGTTGGAACGGCTGGTATTGGTCACACTGCGGCCTATGAAGGCGGGAGGACGGCCATCTCCGTAGATGGCTCCGACATTGATGCTCACAGCTCTCATTCAACCGAGGGAGGCGTCGCAAGCGACACCTCTGACGCAGGTGACTGCTCCGATGTGGGGCCCTGTGTCGGCTGCGCCACCCATTGCTCAGCAATGGCTGTTTTTGATCCATTGTCGATGACCACGAGCTTTCGTCCTGAGCGATTGTTAGTGATGCCACACGAACAATTGCTTGCGAGCGATACTGCGACGCTAGAACGTCCGCCTCGAACGATCTGACCGAGCTGCGTCCTTCTGTGGGCGCCGTCAGTCAATTGTCCGATCGCTCCATCTTGAATTGAATTCCATGAAACGCTTGCTCACGGGCGCGCTCGCCGCGTCAGTGGCTGGCTGCGCGGGTGCACCTTACACGGCTGCGCCCCCGCCGCCGGCTGCCGTGCCGACGCTTGCTTCGGTCTCGCTTCCTCAATCTTCCCCGACGGGCGGATATGTTCACCGCGTCCCGGTCGAACCGGATCCGCCGCGCTCTGTCACGCCCCCGGAAGAGGGGTTTGCACGGCCGAGGGTTGGGTCATGACCCGCTGGTCCCGTGCAGCGAGTGCTGTGACTCTCGCCGGGTTCCTTAGTGGCTGCGTTTCCGCGGCGGAGTTTCCCATCGATCGGGGATTTGCCGCCGTCAGCGCCGGCGCCGAGCCGGTCACGAAGTCCCGAAGTGTTTGGGCTACGAATGCGGTCCAGCAGGCACAGAACGAAGCCGAGGTGCACTCACTCGTGACAGACCGCACCATCGACGCCGATACGGCGGTGCGCGTCGCTCTTTTGAACAACCAGGATCTGCAGGCGGCTTATGCGGACCTTGGCCTCTCGGTAGCCGCGCTCTGGCAGGAGAGCTTGCCGGTCAATCCCCGTTTGTCGCTTGGGGTCAATACCACTACCGACATTCTGACCCAGGCCGTCGAAGGCGCCGTGATCGCCAATGTCCTGTCCTACGCCACACGCGGACGTCGTGTGGCCATCGCGGAAACACGCGTTCGCCAGGCGCAGCAACGCGCCATCGAAGCCACTTTGCGGCTCGCTCATGAGACCCGACGTGCTTACTACGAAGCGGCAGCGGCGTGGGGAGTTGTCATCGAGCTGAACCGTGCGCTTGTCGCGGCGGACGCCGCCGCAGAATTGGCGGCCGAGCTCGGTAAAACCGGCGCTTTCTCCAAAGTCGAGCAAGCACGTCAGCAGGCCTTCTACGCGGAACTCACCTCTGAGAAGGCCCGTGCAGTGATGGCAGCCCGACTTGCCAAGGAGGAGCTGACGCGTCGCCTTGGGCTTTGGGGTGCCCGGCTTTCCTACGAGGTTCCAAATGGCCTGCCGCCTCTGCCCCGTTCAGTCCCCGATCAATCCGCCATTGAACGGTTGGCGCTTCAAAACCGCGCCGACCTCAAGATCGCGAAGCTGGAGCTTGAAGCGCTGGCCCGCAGTTATGGCCTTACGAAAGCGACCCGGTTCGTCACCGACCTTGAGGTCGCCGCAGGGCTGGAGCTCGAGCGCGAAGAAGAGGTGGACGAAGGTGATACCACGGTTACGAATCGTCTGACGCCCCGGCTCGAAGCGGATTTCGCTATTCCAATCTTCGACACGGGAGAAGCACGCCTCAGAACGGCGGAGCTCAAAATCATGCGGGCGACAAACCTCCTTGCCGCCCGCGCCGTGGCCGTGCGCTCGGAGGCTCGAGCTGCACATACCGCGTACCGGGGTACCTACGACATCGCCAAGCACTACCGTGACGCTGTCGTTCCGCTGCGCAAGACCGTCGAGGACGAGGCCGTCCTGACCTACAACGGCATGATCACCAATACATTCGATCTGCTGGCCGATACCCGTGCGCGCATCGAGTCTGTGAGGGCTTCGCTCGAGGCACGGCGGGACTTCTTCCTCGCGGAGGTCGATGTCGCGGCGGCGATCTGGGGTGGTGGTGTTGCCGGTTCTGAACCCGCCGAAACCGAGGTTGCAGAAGCCGAAGGAGACGAAGAATGACCGATCGTTCGAGTGCCACCGGCATGTCAAGGCGCCAGATCCTGGGTGCAGGTGCTGCAGCCGGAGCTCTGGTATCCACCGCAGCATGGTCGCGCACGACCAACATGAGCTTGCCTGATGCGCCGCTGATGGAAAGTTCGGCCACGCAGACCCCGGTGAGACCGACTGCAGGACTGCCATACAATCCCGTCTGTACGCTGAACGGCTGGTCGCTTCCGTTCCGCATGAACGGCAACGTCAAGGAATTCCATCTCGTCGCCGAGCCGGTCGAGCGCGAGCTCTCCGACGGCACGATCGCGCATCTCTGGGGCTACAACGGCCAGTCGCCAGGACCGACTATCGAAGCGGTTGAAGGCGAGAGAGTCCGAATTTTCGTTACCAACCGGCTCCCGGAACACACGAGTGTCCACTGGCACGGCCTTATCCTGCCGTGTGGCATGGATGGTGTCACGGGATTGACCCAGCCCGGCATCCCGGCCGGCAAGACCTTCGTCTACGAGTTCGAACTGACGAAGTCAGGCACGCACATGTACCATCCGCACGGCGACGAGATGGTGCAGATGGCGATGGGCATGATGGGCTTCTTCGTCATCCATCCGAAAGACCCGGATTTCATGCGCGTCGACCGGGACTATGTGTTCCTGCTGTCGGCCTATGACATCGATCCGGGCAGTTACATGCCCCGCGTCATGGAGATGACCGACTTCAACCTGTGGGCCATCAACAGTCGCGTCTTTCCAGGCGTCGATCCGCTTGTGGCCGCGAAGGGGGACCGTGTCAGGGTCCGTGTGGGCAACCTGACGATGACCAACCATCCGATCCACATGCACGGATACCATTTCGAGGTGACGGGCACTGATGGCGGTTGGGTGCGGCCCGAGGCGCGCTGGCCGGAAGTGACGATCGACATCCCCGTGGGGGCGATGCGCGCCTATGAATTCGATGCGATCCACGAAGGCGACTGGGCACTGCACTGTCACAAGTCGCATCACACGATGAACGCGATGGGCCACGACGTCCCGACCTTCATCGGCGCTGACAAGACGAACGTCGCCAGAAAGATCCGCCTTATCCAGCCCGAATATATGCCGATGGGCACCAACGGCATGGCCGATATGGCCGAAATGGCGATGCCGATCCCGGACAACACCGAACCCATGATGGGGGGATGGGGCCCCTTTGGCTCGGTGGAGATGGGCGGCATGTTCACAGTGATGAAGGTTCGCGAAGGGCTCGCCGCGGACGACTATTCGGACCCCGGCTGGTTCGATCATCCCCCGGGTACCGTCGCTTACGAGTGGACGGGTTCACTGCCCGAGGTGGCCTCCATGGACGAGGCCGCCACGGTTCCGCCGCAACACGCCGAGCCCGTTCGGCGGGTTGACTGACCATCTCAACAGACGAGGACAAGATGAAGCTTTCTGCTGCTGCATGGCTCGCCGCCACGCTCATTATCACTCCGGCTACGGCATTCGCCGCTGGCAGTCACTCTGGTGGCCACGAGGATGGCCAATCCGCAAAGGCCGACGCTGATGATCATCACGGGGAGATGGCGATCGGCTCCCCCGGGAAAGCATCCGAGGTGGCTCGAACGATCCGCATCTCGATGAAGGAAACCGACAGCGGAGCGATGGTTTTCGAGCCAGCTTCCATCGACGTGAAGCGCGGCGAAACCATACGCTTTTCGATTACCAATGACGGGGTACTCGAGCATGAGTTCGTGATGGACGCTTCGCCGGAGATCGCCGAGCACAAAGATCTCATGCGGCGGTTTCCTGAGATGATGCACGACGATGAAAACGCAGTGCGTCTCGAGCCAGGCGATGATGGCGAAATTCTCTGGCGCTTTACCAATACTGGCAGCTTCGAATTCGCCTGCCTCATTCCCGGTCACTACGAGATGGGGATGCACGGTCCACTCACCGTCAATTAATCCCGCAACGTCTTAAGGACATCCTCATGAACAAACTTGCGCTCACTGCAGCATTGATCGGCAGCCTCGTCTTCACTCCAGTCGTTTTTGCGGCTCCGGTATCGAAGGGCGAGGTGACCAAAGTGGACACTCGTCGCAATCGCGTCACCGTCAAACACGGCCCGCTCGACAACCTCGAGATGCCGGCGATGACGATGGTCTTTGAGGTCTCTGACCCGGCGATGATGGATCGCTTAACCGTTGGTCGCGCCATTACATTCACCGCCGATCGCGTCGAAGGGAAGCTCACGATTGTTGAGATAGAGTAAACATCATCGGCGCCGCCAATTTGGCGGCGCCCTCTCTAAGCGTCGGTAGGCGTGCGTACGGCATTAGAATAGTAACGGAGTAAATTCTATGTCAGAGATTTCTGTGGACTCACGGCTATCTAAGGTTATATTGAAGAATAAGTATAGGTTCGAGCTTAAGCCTCTTCTTAAGGGCATGAATGCATTCACATTTTTCGCATACGTATTAAATATTACCTGGAGAATTCAGGCGCTCGCGTGTCTTTTTGGTTTATTCCTATTGATAATAACATATATTAATCTTGAACTAATAAAATTAACGATCAATTCGGTCATCGACTCCGGTCACTTCCCGATAATACTTCTTAAAAATGAAGTGTCACAATTAGAACTTCTAATAGTATCGCTGGCCGCATTAATGTTAGTTTATCTAATGCTTTCCGTAATTCGGTTCTTGGTAAATATTCTGCAGGGTATGATTTGTGAGCGAGTCCTGATTGCTTTGAGACGAAAAATCTACGCTTCACGGGCGCAAACAAACAGCAAAAAGAGTGGAAATGGGATTATCCCAGTCGTTTCACAGGAAATCGAGCCCCTCGGTGGATTTTCTGGTGAAATGATAATTCTGCCGCTAGTCCAGGTTGGAACATTCCTAACTGTGCTATTTTTTATTTTTTCGCAGAGTAATGTACTCGGTGTTGCAGTGGTTGCACTCATCCCTATCCAGGTTATTTGGTCGGCCTGGATGCAGAAGAAGCTAAACCGATTTTGGCGAGATCGTATTCGTTTGATGCGGATACTGGCCGTGAGAGCTACAAAATTATCGTCCGTTCCAACGGGCATGGAGCGTATATTTTCTAATATATACGCCAATAGGATAGCAATCTATAGGACAAAATACTTAATAAAATCGGCAAATTCATATTTAGTTGGAGTGTCATCTGTAGTAGTTATTGGGGTCGGTGGATATCTAGTGATGAGTGATGATTTGACAGTTGGAGTTATCGCCGTGACTCTCGGTGCTCATAAAGATTTGTCTGGAGCATTTCGTGAATTGTTACGTTATAGGCAGATGTGGTGTGACGTATCAGTCAGATACCTTGAACTGAAAAGGAGCGTAGGGGAAGTCTTCGCTGAAGCGTGATCTAACTGTTAGAGTGTATCAGGTACGTTGGGAGGCTCGGATGAGTGTAAGGTGGGGTCTGACTGTAGTCGCGGCATTATTCGTGGGAGGCGTTGCTCATGCCAACGGATCATTGCCCAATGCCGAGGTGGGCGACGGGATCAATATCACGAACGTAACTCTTGATCGCATCGTAGATGAGAATAAAATAAGAGCTTCATTTGTAGTAGAGAATTCTAGCTCGCAAGTTGTGAGGCTAAATAGTATAACGATAGGGGGTGGTGATGCGACCATTACAGTCGGTGGTGTTCCTCTAATTTCGTCTATGCCTGGCCTTTTGATGCGATATAATGATGAGCTTGACTTCTCGACGTCTCATTTGATGGCAACAGTTGAAGCGATTGATGTCGAGTTTGAAGAGCTGGATCATATTGTAGTCGAAATCGAAATTAATGGTGTTAAAAATCAGATAACAGTGCATCGCCGCCTCTGACTACGTGCTGTCGGTTGTCCGCATTCCGAATGCAAATCGGCAGAAGAGGGAAGTTTTGCGCTGACGGCGAGGCGTGACCTGCCACTGATCGTTCATCCAGCGACGACTTGAGTCTCGGCTGTTGATGCACCATTTTGACGCGGGTGAGCCATCGGAGCGTCGGTGCCGATTGCGGTGATGGTGGTCGCGAACCGTGCCGGAGTGGTGTAGCCCAATGCCGAGTGAGGCCTCTCGGTGGTGTAATGTAAGCGTACGGCGTGCTCGCCCTTGCGGTCGGGCTCGTGGTGGCGAGTCTGCTGACGCGTAGCGGGCGGTAAGTGTCCGCGTAGCAATAAGCGGACACGTCGGGAATGACCGGTCACATGACAGCGGTGCGGCGGCGCCGGCGGTACGAGGCCGCATTCAAGCGTAAGGTCGTGCGCGAGGCGAATGCGCCGGGAGCGTCGGTCGCCGCTGTGGCGCGGCGATACGGCCTCAACGCGAACATGGTGTTCATGTGGCGCCGGGATCCCCGTTTCGGGTCGCGCGCGGCGGAAGCCGTTTTTCTGCCGGTCGAGATCGGCACGAGCGGCACTGCGGCCCGCACCGATCAACCGCCCAGGGCGAGCGCTGTGCCGGACGGTGAGATCGTCATCAGGTTCGACTGCGGCGTCGAGGTGATGTGCCGCGGGGACGTTGACGAGGATGCTCTGGAGAGGGTGCTGCGGGCCGTGAGGCGTAGCGCATGATCCCGGTGCCCGCCTCGACACGGATCTGGCTCGCGGCGGGCGTGACGGACATGCGCAAAGGCTTCAACGGGCTCGCGATGCTGGCCGAGACGATCCTCAAGGAGGACCCGTTCAGCGGTCATCTGTTCGTATTCCGCGGCCGGCGCGGCGACCTGATCAAGGTGATCTGGTGGGACGGTCAGGGAGCGTGCCTGTTCTCCAAGCGGCTCGAGCGTGGGCACTTCGTGTGGCCGTCGCCCGCGGATGGACGCGTGGCGGTGACGAAGGCGCAGCTGGCAATGCTCCTGGAAGGCATCGACTGGCGCGCGCCGCAGCGCACCTGGCGCCCGCTGATCGCAGGATGAAGCCCGCCGGGTAAGGGAGCGAATCACGTAGGATTGGGCCATGCCGAGCACGCTGGCCGATCTTCCCGACGACGTCGACGCCCTGAAGGCGATCGTGGCGACGACGCGGGCGGAGCTCGCCTCGCGCGACCTCCTGATCGAGAAGCTCAAGCACCAGCTGAGCGGATTGAAGCGGCATCGCTTCGGCACGTCCGCCGAGGGGCTCGAGCAGCTCCAGATGACGCTGGAAGATATCGAGATCACGCACTCGGCCGAGGTCATTCCCGAGCCGTCGGCGAGCGAGCCAAAGGGCAAGCCCGTCCGCAAGCCGCTCCCCGGCCATCTGCCGCGCCGGAACGAGATCCTGTCGCCGGGCAAGGCGTGCGAGCGGTGCGGCGGCAGGCTGAAGCTGCTGGGCGAGGACGTCACCGAAGAGTTGGAGTACGTTCCCGGCCGCTTCGTCGTGAACCGGATCGTGCGGCCGCGCATGGCATGCGCGTGCTGCGAGGCGATCCTTCAGGCGCCGCTGCCGTCGCGCCCGATCGAGCGGGGCCGGCCGGGGCCCGGCCTCATCGCGCACGTCCTCACCGCCAAGTACGCCGATCACCTGCCGCTCTACCGCCAGAGTCAGATCTTCGAGCGCGACGGCCTCGATCTCACGCGATCTACGTTGGCCGGCTGGGTCGGTCAGGCAACGCGCCTTCTCGAGCCGCTTGCCGACGCGATCGGCCGGCACGTGCGCCAAGGCGCTGCGATCTTCGCCGACGACACGCCCGTGCGGGTTCTCTCGGCCGGTGCCGGCGGCAAGACGGCGACGGGCCGGGTGTGGGTCTACGCCCGTGATGAACGGCCTTGGGGCGGCGCAGCGCCGCCGGCGGCCTGGTACAGGTTCTCGCCGGACCGAAAAGGGATCCATCCCCGGACCCATCTCGCCGGGTTCAGCGGCTTCATGCACGCAGACGGCTATGCCGGGTTCAACGAGATCACGCGCACCGGCGCCGTGCGCGAGGTCGCCTGCCTCGCGCATATCCGGCGCAAGTTCGTCGACGTCGCCACCGCGCAGGGTTCGTCGGTGGCCGAAGAGACGCTGCGGCGCATTGCGGAGCTCTACGCGGTCGAAGAGAACATCCGAGGCAAGCCGCCCGACGAGCGAGCCAGGATCCGGCAGGTCGAGACGAGACCTCGCTTGGACGCCCTCGTTCTGTTCCTGACGATCACGCTGCAGCGGGTGTCCGGAAAATCCTCACTCGGGCAGGCTATCCGCTATGCGCTCACCCGGCTGCCGCGGCTCGAGCCGATCTTCGAAGACGGCAGGCTCGAGATCGACAACAACTCGGCCGAGCGGGCCATGCGCGGCATCGCCCTCGGCCGCAAGAATTATCTCTTCATGGGATCCGACGGAGGCGGCAACGCCGCAGCGATCGCCTACACTCTGATCGAGACCGCCAAGCTCAACGGCGTCGATCCGCAAGCCTGGCTCACCGACGTCCTCACGCGCATCGCCGACCATAAGATCACCAAGCTCGACGCGCTGATGCCCTGGCACTTCAACGCCTCAGCCCACTGACGGAAAAAGCAAGGTCGGGCACGCCGCACGCTTACGGTGTAATCGATGACCCACTCGGAGATGGCATTCCGGAACAACCTGAAACGGCAGTTCGTCGCTCGACCGGGATCGACGACAGTCATCCAGCATAACCCGGCCTCTAAGGGCCGTCGACAAACACGGCTCAAGCATTTACATAAGAGCCATGCAGAGCTTCGTCCGCATCCTCGTCGTCGCCTTGCTCGCCGTCTTTGCGGCGGGTTCGGTTGCGCATGTGGCGAGCACGACGACTATGGCCATCAAGATGGCCTTTGCCGACACCGGCGCCATCGATATGGCAGACTGCACTGGCTGCGACGCGGACGACGATGGTGACGATGGCGTGCTGGTCTGCAATCTGGTGTGTAGTGCCCCATTCGTTGCCGATTTGCGTACGGAATCGGCCGTCAACATGCTGGCCGTTGTTTCGATCGCCCAACCGACAGGGCTTTCCGACTTCGTCGGTCGAACCGGTCCTCCGGATCCTTACCCTCCCCGAACGCTCATCTGATTTGACGCCAGTCGGGCTCCGTCTCGGCTGAAGCGTCGTGCGGGATTACCGGTGCAGACTCACCGATGATCGCCTCGAGACCGCTTGCGCAGTCAATTCTGTGCAGTCCGGCGCTTTCGCAAATCAGCTGAGACGCAAACAGTGTTACCGACGCATCCACCGGCGCTGTCGCGCCGGACCACCGATGGGCTCTTCCTACGTCCTGCATTAGGACCGTTTCCGGGAGGATCGAACCTTCGGCGCGGCCTTCTGATCGTCTTCGGCCTGTATGTTGCGCTGCCAGCCGGCGCAGCACTCGCGGCCGGTGACGTTGAGCGCGGGTCGCAGGTATACCACTCCTGCGTCGCCTGCCACGCGCTAGAGCCTGGCCTTCATCTGACGGGTCTGAGCCTCGACCAAGTCTGGAACCGTACCGCCGGCCAGGCTGAAGGGTTTGGTCGCTACTCTGACCCCCTTCGCGACTCCGCCTTTCCATCCAGGCGATGTTGTCCTCGGCGCGGGCATGCAGCGCGATCGCTACTCTGTGATCTTTCCCAACGTGGCGGATCTTTAGCGCCTCGTCTTCGAAACCTGCAAGGTGCGTTGAAAATGAACTCATACATGAAAAAGAGTGCCGCCGGGCTTGCCACCGAGCTTTCGAGAAGGGGCTTCGTCATCGGCGCGGCTGTGGCGGGCGCCGGCCTCATCGTCCTGTCAGGCCTCCGTGCAAGTGCGGCGCCTGCGCCGATCCGTGCCCTTGTCTTCGATGGCGACGCTCTGATCGTCGCCGGCTCTAACCTCGGGCGCAGCGAGGATGGTGGCCAATCCTGGACGGCGTTGCTGGGTCCTGCGGCCATCCTTGCGCTCGCGACCCATCCCGAGCGGCCGGGGCGCCTTGTCGCCGGTCTCGCCTCCGGCGGCGTCGCTCTCTCCGAAGATGGCGGGCGCACATGGCAAGCCCGCTCCTCGGGGCTTCCGGAGGGCGCAATTGACGCCGTGACCGTCGCGGCCGGAAAACCCGACATGGTCTATGCCGCGGCGCGTGGCGACGGTCTCTGGAAGAGCGAGGATGCCGGCCAAAGCTGGAGCCTTGCCATGGATCGCCCTTGGCTCGCGGATGCCGAACGCGATCTTCTCGCGCTCGCCTCGGTCGACCTCGCCACCGGCATGGGCGGCATCTGGATCTATGCCGGCACCCCGGCCGGTCTGACGCGGGTCCCCGACTGCTTCTGCCGCTGGCAGGATGTGCAGCCTGGCAACGCCATGGACGCCTTGGTGTCCGGCGACGCGCCGCCTTCCGAGGCGCCGCTTCCGGCGGGCGAGCCGATCGTGGCGCTGGCCAGCGCCAACACGGCTCCCGAGACGCTCTATGCCGCCCTGCCATCGGGCGTCTGGACGTCCCGCGACGGTGGGGTGGTCTGGTCACGAGCGGCGGAGGGGTCCGCCTCCGCGGTCGTAATTCATCCGGCAGACGAGAAACACGTCGTCGCTGTACTCGACGACATCCTGAAACACAGCCGCGATGGCGGCACCAGCTGGGCTGCGCTCGCAGCCGCTTAAATGGAGCATCCCATGAAAAAAACTTTTGCAATCGCCTCGCTCGCGGGCCTTGCGCTCGCAGGAGCAGCCGCCTTCACGACCTTCTCGTCTGCCCAGAGCACGGATCAGCCGATCGCGGCTTCGGCGGAGCCTTCCAAAGAGATTACGATCTGGCGCGATCCTGGCTGCGGCTGCTGCGACGCCTACGCCGAATACCTGGAGGCGAACGGCTATCGCGTCACGCGCGTCGACGACCGGGACTTCGACCGGCGCTCGGTCGAGGCCGGTGTCCCTGCGCAGGGGCTTGGCTGCCATCTTGCGGAAATCGACGGCTACTACGTCAGCGGCCTCGTACCCGCGGAGATCATCGAGAGACTGGTGACCGAACGGCCGGACATTGACGGCATCACGCTGCCCGGAATGCCCGCGAACGCCCCAGGTATGGCGGCAGAGAAGACCGGGACCCTGAAGACCTACGCCTTCGGCGACGACGGGGTTGCCGTGTATTCCGATGAGTGAGTGTATGATGGGAATGATGGACGGCTCCATGATGGGTTTCATGATGGCCGGCGGCGGCCTTGTTCTGCTGCTTGTCCTCGCGGTTCTGGTACTCGGCCTCGTGGCGCTGGTGAAGTACGTTCGGGGGCCGCGATGAGACCGCGCCGAATCGTGTTCGCGGGCGCTGCACTTGCCGGGCTGGCTGGCGTGGCGGCGCTCGCGCAGCAACGGACCGGCGAAGCGGGAGAAGCACCGGCGGAAGGTCTGACCGTTCTCGGCGAGCCCATGACGGCGGAACAGATCGAGCTAGGACGGCACCTCTACGGGGCGAATTGCGCCTCCTGCCACGGCGCCGATCTCGAGGGCCAGGCCGACTGGAAGAGGCGTCTGCCTAATGGTCGGATGCCGGCGCCGCCGCACGACGAGACCGGGCACACTTGGCACCACTCAGACGAGGACCTGTTCACAGTCACAAAACGCGGCGTCGGCGCGATCGTGCCCGGCTACGAGAGCGACATGCCCGCCTTCGAGGGCATCCTGAGCGACACCGAGATCGCCGCCACGCTTGCCTACATCAAGAGCACATGGCCTGAGCATCAGCGCGAGTTCCAGGCGCGCATCACGGCGAAGGATGAGGGCGGGTCATGAGCGTGAGCGAAGAACGCACGCCATCGTGGCGCGGCAGGCTGGTTCTGCTTCTTCCTGCCGCAGTGTTCGGAGGCCTCGCCGTAGCGTTCTATTGGGGGCTCTGGAACAAGGATGACAGGCTGCCCTCGGCCCTGATTGGCAGGCCGATCCCCGAGTTCAACCTGCCGCCGATCGTGGGCCGTCAGATCGGCCTATCCTCCGCGGACCTGCAGGGCCAGGTGTCGATCGTGAATGTCTGGGCGTCCTGGTGCGTGCCGTGCCGGGTGGAGATGCCATTACTCGTCGAGCTTGCCGAGGATAGCTCGGTGCCGATCTACGGAATCAACTACAAGGACGACGCGGACGAAGCGCTGGCCTTCCTGGCCGAGCTTGGCGATCCCTACGCGCGGATCGGCGCGGACCGGTCGGGCCGTGTCGCCATCGACTGGGGCGTCTACGGACTCCCCGAAACCTTCGTCATCGATGCTGACGGGCGGATCGCCTACAAGCATGTCGGCCCCTTCGACCGGCGCTCGCTGGAGGAGGACATCCTTCCCGTCGTGCAACGGCTGCAGGCGGAGGCCGACACATGAGACGGCGCGATTTCCTGGTCGGAGCGCTCGCTCTGGCCGCCACTCCGGCTTTCGCCCGACCGGTCATGCCGCTCCATGACGCGCCGCGCGAGCTTCTCTCACCGCCCTTCATCGACGGCGATGGGCGCGAGCTGACGCTCGCCGACTTCCGCGGCCGCGTCGTCCTCCTGAATGTCTGGGCGACCTGGTGCGTGCCGTGCCGGGAGGAGATGCCGACGCTCGACAGGCTCCAGGCGCGGCTCGGCGGGGAGGAGTTCCACGTCCTTCCGCTCTCGATCGACCGCGGAGGGCTGGAGCCCGTGCGCCGTTTCTACGACGAGATCAACATTCGTCATCTCGGCATGTACCTCGCCAATGATCTGCGCGCGATGCAGGGGCTGGCGGTGGTCGGTCTTCCGACCACTCTCCTCATCGACCGCGAGGGGCGCGAAATCGCCCGCGTCGTCGGCCCGGCCGAGTGGGACAGCCCCGAGGCCGTGGCGCAATTCGAATCCATTATCGCAACGACGAGGACCTGACCAATGACCGAAACAGCTGACCTGACGCAGCCCGCGCGATCTACCGGACCGCAAATACCCTTCGGCCGGCGCGGCCTGCTGATCGCCGCTCTGGCGGTCATCGCGGCGGGGCTCGCCCTGAACTGGGGCTGGCTCACCGCTGTCGGCGCCGCTCCCTTGATCCTCAGCCTCGCGCCCTGCGCCGCCATGTGCGCTCTGGGACTTTGCATGCGAGGCGGCTCGAACTCTTGCGAAACCAAGAGCAATCCGGCCTTACAGCCGGATACCCAAAAGGACTGAAACAGAAACCGAAAGGAGATCACGATGAAGCTCACTTCAAAGCTCGGCATCTCGGCGGCCGCGCTGGCGGCGATCCTGACTACGGCTGCAATCGCGCAAGAAGCCGGTAGCCAGGCTCCCGGCCGGATGATGCAGGATCAGAACGCCATGCCCGGAAACATGATGGGCGGCGATCAGTCCGGCATGCAGGGCATGATGCCCATGATGCAGATGATGCAGCAAATGGGCCCGATGATGGAGCAGTGCACCGAGATGATGGCGGCCATGACGGAGCAGATGAAGTCCGCTCCGAATGGCCAGGACGACAAAGGCTAAAATGCGTCTTCGGCCTTCTGCCGGCGAGGAGGCCGGCAGAAGGCCCCACAAGGATCATCATGCGCTTTACGATACTCCCCGCCCTGCTGGTCGCGCTCTCCCTCGCCACGCCTGCAATGGCGCATCACCCCGGCGAAAACCTCGACGAGGTGATGGGCGACAAGGAGCAGTTCTTCCAGAAGATCGACGAGCCTGCGCCACCCTTCGAACTGGCGGACGCTGATGGAAATCCCGTTCGGCTTTCCGACTTCGCCGACAAGATCGTCGTGCTGAACTTCATCTTCGCCAGCTGCACCGATGTCTGCCCGCTGCATTCGGAGCTGATAGCGGACGTCCAGTCCAAGATCAACATCACGCCGATGAAGGACATGGTGCAATTCATCACCGTGACCACCGATCCTGCCGTCGACACGCCGGACGTGCTGCGAGGTTACGGCGAGGCGCACGGTCTTGATCTCGACAACTGGACGTTCCTCACCGCCCAGCCTGGCGACGCCGAGGGCGCGACGCGGGAGCTCGCCGAGACGTACAACGTCCGCTTCGATCCGCTCGACGGCGGGCAGCAGATGCACGGCGTCGTGACGTACGTGATCGATCGCCAAGGGCGGTTCGCCGCCAAGTTCCATGGGCTTCGCTTCGACCCGATGAACCTGGTTCTCTACATCAACGGGCTTACAAACGCTCCGGCCCGCTCCAACGGGGCCACGGAAGCCGGCTGGTGGAGCAGCATCAGGGACTTATTCCGGTGACCGGGCTGCGATCCGGAGCCGCATGCCCGGACGGAGCCGGCGCCTGGCTCGGGACGCTGCGGCGCTACATGATCTTCATCGCGGTTGCGAACCTCACCTGGGAGTTCGCGCACATGCCGCTCTATACCCTTTGGCGAACCGGCACGCCTTCCGAAATCGCCTTCGCCGCGCTCCACTGCACGGGAGGGGACGTTCTCATTGCGCTCAGCGCCGTGATGCTGGCGTTGTTTCTCGTTGGCAGTTCGGCCTGGCCCGCCGCGCACAACGGCCTAGTCGTCGGCCTGACAATCGTCTTCGGCCTCACCTACACGCTGTTCAGCGAGTGGCTCAACATCGTGGTGCGGGAATCCTGGGCATATAGCGACCTGATGCCGGTCATCCCGATCATCGATGCCGGGCTCAGCCCTGTTCTGCAATGGATCGTCATTCCGCTGGCCGGCTTCCGCTTCGCCAATGCACCTCAGGCGCGGCGTCAGACGCGGGCGACAGCCGATGCTTGAACTCTCGGGAGTTGGCCTGATTACGGCGTTCCTCGCCGGCGCGATCTCGTTCGTCTCCCCTTGCGTGCTGCCGCTGGTGCCCGGCTATGTGTCCTATGTGGCCGGGCAGTCCGCGGGCGCCATCGACGCGCAGCTCCATACCCGACGCCGGCAGGCCGTCGGCATGAGCCTTTTCTTCGTGCTGGGTTTCTCGACGGTCTTCATGATACTGGGAGCGAGCGCCACAGCGCTCGGCCAGGTGCTCCTGCGCTACCGCTACGAGCTGAACTTCGTGGGTGGCGGCATCGTCATCCTGTTCGGCCTGTTCATGATCGGCATGGCGCAGATCGCCGTCATGCAGCGCGACTTCCGGTTCCATCTTTCGATCCCGGGCGGGCGACCAGCCTCCGCCTATGTCCTGGGGCTCGCGTTCGGCTTCGGCTGGACGCCCTGCATCGGTCCGATCCTCGGCGCTATCCTGACCGCGAGTGCCACGTCCGCGACCGTCTCGGAGGGCGTGGCGCTGCTTGGCATCTACTCCTCAGGCCTCGGGGTGCCCTTCCTGCTCGCCGCCGCGTTCACCGACCGCCTGACCCGGCGTCTGCGCAGCATCGGCCGCGTCGGGCGGCGGCTGCACCAGGCCGCAGGCCTGGTCATGGTTGCCATGGGTATCGCCATGTTGACCGGAAGGCTAAGCGCACTCTCGTACTGGCTGCTCGACGCCTTCCCCGTGCTGGGGAAGATTGGATAGTCTGATCTGCACGATTTCGGTTCGCTGGTTGTGAAGCGGCTGGCGGTTAGACCTGAACAAGCAGCGCGGTCATATACATCACAGCCGCGCCCGATCCGGCCCCGGCAAGAGCGGCGCCAGACAGCCACGGGCGGCCCTCACGCTGCCCGTCGCGTACCAACAATCCGCCGACCTCGACGATGACCTGCAGGATGGCGCCGGCGCCCACCGCGAAGGCAAGCGCCGCCCAGTGGGGCGAAAAGGCATAGCTGCCGAGCCACACGCCGGCTACCGCAGGCAGCCCCGCCAGCGCGGCCAGAGCCGCGAACACCCAAAGACTCGGTCGGCGCCACACCATCGGCGCGACGATGCCGATACCTTCAGTCAGGTTATGCAGGGTGAAGCCAAGCACGAGGAATGAGCCGAGCGCCGCCGAGCCGGTTGCGAAGGCCGATCCGATCGCGAGCCCCTCGCCAAAATTGTGCAATCCAATACCGAGCGCGATCGCTGCGGCGAGCGCCACGCCCTCCAGCGAACCGCCGCGCCGTCCCACCGCCATGAGCGCTGCGAAGATCGTTGCTGCAACAAGCCAGACGAGGACGCCGCCGTGAAGCCCTGGCGCTGTCTCGCTCGAGAGCTCCAGCGCCTCCTGGAGCGTATCGACCAACAGGAACGCCAGCAGTCCGACGGTGAGCGCAAGCGCGAACTGGAACGCCCTGCCGCCGCCCGCTCGTAGTGCGGGGTAGAACAGCATGCCCAAGGCGACCGGGACGACCCCGACGAACACCCCGATCAAGCCCAGCTTTGCGATCATCCCGGTGCTCGTCGTCGGCGTCGCCGTCGAGCGCCGTTTGCACCTTCAACGCGGCCATGGTGTCGAGACGATCGAACCAATCCGCAAACGGACAGCTGCCGTCCTCGGCTTCGGACTGCAACACCTCCATCATGCATTAAGGTAACGTATAGGGTACCATTAGTCACGCTTGACAGACCGACGCGTCCCGCGATGCGCGCCACCCTTGCGAGGGCGTACCGGCTTCCCCGTTAGGCCCCTATCCAGCTACCCGTGTCGCCTTCTCACCCCGCCGAGCAGCGCCGCCCACATCGCATTTTCGTCAGATTTAAAATGTAGCCGATAGTTCAATTTTGCAGCAAATGCGAGGATGTGCTCGCGCTGCGACTACATGAGTCCGCATGATGAAACAATCCTCTCGCTGGCCCGTCATCGGATCCGCCGTGTTGGCGATCGGTGCAGCCACCCTCCCCGCCCCGACGGCCCAGGCCGCCAGCGCCTATGACATCGACTGCAAGCTCATCCTGTGTCTTGCGGGCGGCTTTCCGGCCGGGTGTGCCGACGCCTTTGAGCACATGATCGACCGCATCACGTCGGTCCCGCCGAAGTCGCCGATCGGGCTCTGTCTCATGAGCGACGGCACGCCGTACGACAACTACGACGTGGACTATGGCTGGCTTTCCGCGACCTCGCCCGAGGCGTTCTCCTGTCCCGAGGATAAGCAGCTCCATCACGAGGTGCGGAACGAGGATTACCGGACTGAAGTGCGCGCTTTCTGCTACACCTCCTCCATCAGTTACGGTGCGGGCGACGACGGGACGACCGTCTATTTCGGCAAGTCTGCGCCGGAGCGGCACACGTTGCGCACCCACATCGTCGTCGAGCCTGGGACCGACGCGGCCTATTCGCCGGGCTGGCAGCAGTGGAACACCGGCGTTCACTATGGCGGGGGCGTCGTCAACGTCATCACCTACTGATGAGGGCTGTCCTCGGCCGTCTCCTCGTCGCTGGAGGGACCATTCTGCTCGAGGCGGGCACGGCCTTCGGCCAGGCCTGCCTGCCGCCGGCCGAGCCCTACCCCTACGCCCCGCCGAGGAACGACCCGGAGCTGCGCGCCTTCATCAATGACGAGTACGCTGCGTACATGGAGGGCATCGAGGACTACATGCAGTGCCTGGACGATGAGGCGCGGCGCGCGCAGGACGAGGCCCGCGTGATCTTCGATCGTTGGATCAGCTATTTCGGTGATGAAGCGATCATTCGCGATCGCCGTCCGGCGCAGTGATCGGCGCCGCCCTCCGCTGATCGAGGGCTTCACTCAGACGAGCCGAATTGCGATGAGCCGTCCGGGCCAATCCCGCACGCGGGACCGGGCTCTACTCGGCCCGTAAACGGGCCTCCCCGAGCCTGAGCGGGGCGTTCTCCCTGCAGCCCAGATGCGCCGTGCGGCGTCTCTCCGAGCCGCCGCCCGACGCGGGCTGCATGGTCGCCCTCCCCCCTCAGTCTCGGCCCATTCGGGTCACGATCCCTTTGGCGCAGGGGGAACCGCCGGTTCCCCCACGCAAGCTCGCGCGCAGCTGGCGGGGGGTGTCCCCAACCACGATCACGGCCTGACGGCCGCGCTGCGTGGCCGGGTGATCCCCCTCCCCCCGCCCCCTTCGGGACGCTGCGCGCGAGCTTGCGTGGCACCCCCTCCTGCCCTCGCCGGGAGGCAGGGTTTCAGGAGAGGGCCGCTTCGCGGGCCTCTTCAGAAACCCCGCCCAATGATCGGTACCAGGACCGGACGGGCTGCGACGGAGGCCACACATGGCGAAGGCGAAGTTCGACGTTTACGAGCATGTCACCAGCGAAATCATCGCGCAGATCGAGGCCGGGACACCGCCCTGGCGCAAGCCGTGGACGGGCGGCCCTGGCGGTGCGTGCCTTCCCCGCCGCTTCAATGGTGACGAGTATCGCGGGATCAACGTCCTGATGTTGTGGGCGACGGCGGCGATGGCGGGCTTCTCGTCGGCGCGCTGGATGACCTACCGGCAGGCGGGCGAGCTCGGCGGGCAGGTTCGCAAGGGCGAGAAATCCGCGTGTGTGGTGAAGTACGGGACCATCGAGCGCGAGGGCGACAACGGCGAGGAAAAGCGCATCCCCTATTGCCGCGCCTACCGCGTCTTCAACGCCGACCAGATCGACGGGTTGCCCGAGGACTTCTACATCCGCCCCGACCCGGCGCGCGACCTTGGCACCGCGGCCGACCCCGAGCTTGACGCCTTCTTTGCGCGCACCGGCGCGACCATCGAGACGAGCGCCGACCCCCGCGCCTACTATGACGTGCAGGCCGACCGCATCCACATGCCGCCCGTCGCCACCTTCGACGACGCGCAGGGATTTTACGGCACCCTTGCGCACGAACTCACCCACTGGACCGGCGCGAGCGTCCGTCTTGATCGCTTCTCGCGGTTTTCCGACCGCAAGGCGTATGCCTTCGAGGAACTCGTGGCCGAGATCGGGGCGTGCATGCTGGGCGTTCAGATCGGCGTCACGCCGGCATTCGATCAGTCTGGCGCTTACGTCGAGGGATGGCTCAAGGCGTTGAAGGAGGACAAGCGCGCTATCTTCCGCGCCGCGTCCGAAGCGCAGAAGGCCGCCGACTTCATCTTGCAGCGTGCCCGCCGCGAGGAGGCCGCGAAGGCCGAAGAAATCGACGAGGCGCTTGCCGCCTGATCCGACCGCCGCAGCAGGCAGATCGAGCCGCCGCGCCACATGGTGCGGCGGCTTTTTCGTGCGCGCCCGGCCGATGGACGAGCGCCCAGCGCGGCGAGGACGACCAAGACGAGGCGGATAGCCCGAAATTGTGCGAGCCGGCGGAGAGCTGCGCCCTTCCCCGGCCCGCACCGGCGCTTCGCGCCGAAGGCCGCGTTGCGGCCCGATGTCGATTTTATTGTCTCCTGTAGGAGACAGAGCGTTTGCAATCCGTCTCCCATAGGAGACATTGTTGGGATGAGGATCGTTCCGCTTCCCGAGTTCGACAAATGGCTGCGGCGGCTCCGAGACATGCGTGCCCGTGCTGTCATTGCACGTCGGATCGGGCGGATGAAGGCCGGCAACTTCGGTGACGTCAAGCCGGTTGGCGGCGGTGTCAGTGAGCTTCGCATCGACTTCGGGCCAGGATACCGCGTGTGTTTTACCTAGCAAGGCCGAACGATCGTGGTTCTTTTGTTGGGTGGCGACAAGGACAGTCAGCAAGCCGATATCGCGAAAGCGAAAACTCTTGCATCGACGATTGGAGATGTGGGCGATGACGAACAAGATTGATGTGAGCACGCTGCCGGAGTTCGACGAGGCCGACTATCTCGACAGCCCCGAGGCGCGTGCGGCTTACCTGTCGGATGCCATGCAGGACGGTGATCCCGCGGAGTTTCGGCGGGCCCTCAGCCACGTGGCGCGGTCCCTCGGCATGGGGGAGATCGCCGCCGAGGCGAATGTCGGGCGGACAAGCCTCTACAAGTCGCTCGGCGAGCAAGGCGACCCGAAGTTCTCGACGGTGTTGCGCGTGATGGCGGCCATGGGCCTGGGGCTTTCGGCCCGGCCGCTCGATCCTGCCGAGATGGACCAGCGGCAGACTTGACCGGGCGGCGATCGCGCCCCCTGCCCTTCTGAGGTGATCCGGCTCGGCGCGCGCTTGCCCGCAAAGAAATAGGCCGGAGCGAAAGCTCCGGCCATCACCTTCACGGTCATCGCCGTCCCCGGCTGTACCGTGGCATCAGCCTATCAGGCCGACGCTGAGGTTCAAGTCGGCGGGCCGCGGACCTCTCTCCTCAATCATCTTCTAAAAATATCCTCGGGGGAGCGCGCAACGCGCGCCGGGGGCAGACAGCCCCCGCAGCCGTGGCCCGGCTTTGCCGGGCCGCGGCTCCTGCGGCGGATCCGATCCGTTCAGCCGGCCGCCAAGGAATGGCTGAGCGCTTGGCGGCAGATGGCGGCAGCGAGCTTGCCCGGCGGGAACAGCGCCATCGGATCGAGGATGGCCCGCGCCTTCTCGTAGACCTCAGGGCTGATGGCCCGGCTTATCTGGATACTCCCCTCCCCTCTCGGGTACTCGGGCAGCGCATTGCCGATGGCGCCGGCTTGGATCGCGGCGCTGTAGGCGGTCAGCGCCGGCGCCAACAGGAGCTGCAGGGCGGATTTATCGCCATAGACCGCGGCGGCCTGGTCGAACGTCGCGCTGTGACCCTGTGCCGGTATGGCGAGCCGTGCTTTGAGCAGGATCGTCTCGCCTTTGGGGGTAGCGGGTGCCGGTTCCGGGGCTGGCGCCGCGTCAGCTGGCGCAGGCGATTTGCTGGGGGCTGGTCGAGCTGGCGTCGGGCCGGCTGGTGCCGCGACTTTTGGCTTCGGCTTGGGGTCGGGCGCCGGTTTCGTGACTGGGGCGGCGGACGTCTGTGCGGGTGTCGGCGCCTCAGTGGCGGGAGGTTGCGCTTCGGCTTCTCTGGTCTGTGCTGAAGAGCCTTCGGTATCGCCGAAGAACCCACCTTTCGGGGAGCACTTGCGCCGGAATTCGTCGAAGGGCGGGGTACCCTTGCCGGGTCGGACAATGCCCATTAGTGATCCTCCTCGAGGGCAGCAAGCAATTCATCGGTAAAAGAGCGCATCTCGATCAGAGCCACTTCGGTGTGGCTAGCGGCGATGCGTTTGGACGGCGTTTCAGTCAGACGCTTGTGGTAGAGATGAAGAAGGCCAATCCCCTTGATCTCTGAGTAGATACGGCGCGCTGGGATCTTTGCATCGAAGGTCGGCATTTCCTTCAAGACGTCAAGGCTGCTCTCCTCCCCCTTGGAAAGCCGTCCCGTGGGAACGCGGTTGAGCGAGAGGCCGACGGGTCGATCGATCTTCATCGCCTTCATGAACTCGACGACGTAGCGCAGCGTCTCCAACGCTTCGTCGATCTCGATCACGGATAGCCCGGTCGGAATGACGATGAGGGAGGCGTTCATCAGGATCGCCTGGTTGAGATCGGATCCACCACCACGGGTGTCGATGAGGCCGATCTGGCATCCGTCTTTCTCGGCCGCTTCGTAGCTCTTCTCGAACTCGTCGAGATCGAGCGCGCGGTAGACCGTGCACTTGGTCTCGTCCCACGTGCCGATCTCGTTTCCATAGTCCCGCCAGGTGGCGAGGGGCTCGTTATCGTCCGCTTCGAAGCAGGCAACCTTCATCCCGCGCTCGGCCAGGATGGAGGCGACGGCCATCAACGTTGTGGATTTGCCGCTCCCGCCTTTGAAGGATGTGAACGCGATGAGTTTCATGCCGACTGCCTCGTCTTCCTGACGCTGTGGTGCTGCATCGCTGCGGAGATGCGTTCGCGTAGCGATGCCTTGATGTTGCGCGGTGCATCGCCGTAGGGGCATTGCTGTGTCGCGGTATCACGCCAATCCTGCAGGGGAGTTAATGTGCAGACATGCGGAGCTGTGGCGATGTGAGGAGAGATTGGTGTGTTTCTGCGTTGATGCGGAGACGCATTGCAGCGTAGATGTGAGAGGCCAATACGGCAATGCCGTAAACATGCGGATCGGTGAATATGCTATGCAGCGTTGCTGCTCTGTCGCTCTGGGGTGTTGCAGCGTTGATGCGCCGATGCAAAGGGGTAGTTCTGCAATGGCGCATGAGTTGTCGGACTTCACGGCCCTGATGGCTCAAGCGTGGTGCGATGGATAGGCCGGCCTTCACCCCGGGCGCGGTTGCGGCTTAAAAGACAATGGGTTGAGGTGAGGTACGAGGCAGGATATATGCGAAAGTAGAACTTTCGCGATTAAAGCCCACCTCACCCCGGCCCAATCCCCCCTTCATGACCGATCACTCCGAAGGCCAGACCTCTTGGCCGAACCGCCGCCTGTCAGGTGGCGCCTGGAAGAGCGATGCCCCGAGCACTACGCGCGAGCGTGCCGAGAAGACGATCTCAGTGAAGATGACGGAGGCCGAGCTCGTCGCATTCGACGCGGCGATCGCCCAAGTCGGCCTCAAACGGAACCGCGCGTTGCGTATCGCGGCGCGTCGCATCGGCGGCTTCTTGGAGGCCGATGCCGAGACGCTCGCCGTCCTCAAGGACCTCCAGGCCCAGATTGCCGGCATCGCACGGAACGTGAACCAGATCGCGAAGGCCGCTAATCGAACGCTCGAGCCGGACTATCGCGCCTTCATGGAAGAGCGCCGCGATCTCGGGAAGGCTCTGTCGCGGCTCGATTCAGAGTTGCGAACCATCACTGAGACCGCGACGCGGCGGACGGACGGCGAAGCGCGGCTGCGCCGGGCGTCGTCCTCGTGAGTCATCAAGTTCTGGAGCTCCTGGCTAAGGGAAGAGTGGCGCCGGCCTATGTGTCGGCCGTCGACGCCGTCATGGGCGAGGATTGGGGCGAGATCGATCTCGGACGCGGCGGGCGCGCGGCCATGCGGCAGTCCATCGTCGCGGCGCATCAGGAGGATATCGCTCCTGGCGGGGCGCCGATGCCGCCTTGCGTTCCAGGGCACAGCGCTCAGGCCGTCGTAAAGATGGTTCGCACCGGCGGAGCGCGGAACGTCGCCGGGCTGAAGGCGCAGATGAACTACCTGGCGCGTCAGGGTGGAGTCGAGTTGCAGCGCTCCGAGCGCTTCATGGGCATCGAGATCGACGAGGAGGAGGTCGCGAACATGGTCCGTGCCTGGGCCATGCCGACCGACGGCGAGGCGCGCGCGGACCGTACTTCACACTTCATCGTCAGCTTCCCGCAAGGAACCGACGAGGCCGCGGCCGAAAGAGCCGGCCGCGCGTGGGCCGAGGAGATGTTCGGCTCCGGGGCCTATGGCGGCGACAGCTTCGACTACTACACGGCCTTTCACACCGACCGGGACCACCCGCATATCCACGTCGTCGTGCACCGGCGTGGCCTCGACAACGGGACGTGGCTGAAGGTCTCCAAGCGCAGCACCTTCAATTACCAGGCGATGCGCGACCTCGCGGTGAAGGTCGGACAGGCCGAGGGGATCGACCTCGAGGCGACGCCGCGGTTTGCCCGAGGTGTTCACGACCGGACCGTTCCCGACGCCGAGTTCCGCCGCGCCGCAAGGGATGGCCGCACGCCGGTGGCGCCCGCTCATTCGGAGGTTTCGGCGATCCGAGCCGCGGCCGCGATCATCCACTACGCCCGGCGGTTCGCGGCCGAGGCGACGATGCTGGAGCGTGACTCGCCGGCGATGGCGGAGGCCCTGCGTCGTGTCTCTGCCACGATCGAACATGGAATGGCCTTATCCGAGCGGCAGGACCAGCACACGAGGATTAGCCGAGAGGAGATCGCCACGATGAGCCAGAAGCTCGACCAGGCGCGCATCGAGACGCAATCACGGTTCGACCGGATGGATGAGGGGATCGCCGATCTGCCGGGCGGTGTGGAGCGCGTGCGGCTGATGCGGCAGGTGGCGAGCCTCAAGGCCGAGGCGGCGCCCTACATGCAGGATGCCCAGTATCGTGACTTCCAGCGGCCTGCCGCGCCCGGGCGCTATCAGAGCCTCGCCGGCAGCGACGCGCAAAGTGCGGCGCTCAAGGGAGCAGCCGATGTCGAGGTGCGCCGGATCGCCGAGAGATACGGCCTCAACGGCGAGGCGACGGTGGAGCGCTATTCGGGCGGGCCACCGTCCAAGGCCCTCGCGGACCAGTATGGCGCGGCCGAGGCGCGTGAGCGCGAGCTGTCGCGAAGCCTGCGCGGCGACCGCGAGGAGACCCGCGAGCAGCGCGATCGCGCCTTGCAGCGCATGCACACGGAGATCGCTGCCGTCTATCAGACGGCCCGCGAGGAAGCCCGGAGCGGGCCGACCGTCGACGCTGGACCTGGGATCCGCACCACGTCACCGCCCGCGCGCGGCGCGGCGGTGGAGGCTGACAAGGCCCGCACCGACAGGGACACCGAGGCGCAGCGAGCCGAGACCGATCGGCAGGAGCGCGACGCACAGGAGCGAAGGAACGCCGCCCGCAGAGCGCGCGAGCGAGATGGAGGACGCGGGCTGTAGGGGCGGACGTCGTGGGGAAGACCGCACGCGACGTTCTCGTCCTCGCCCTGATCGGGCTCGGCGTCGGGCTCTTGCTGGGGGTGCTCGCTGCCGGTGGCTACACGACCTGGCGCACCGGCGGTGACATTGCCGATGTCGGCTTCGGAACGTTCTTCGAGCACGCCCCGTGGACCGTCGGCCGGTTCGGCGAGCCCTTCCGGACGGGTCTCATCATCCTCGCCGGCGTCGCGGCCTTCTTCGTCGTGGCGGTCCCAGCCATCGGCCACAAGCCCAAGCGCACGAGCCACGGCTCGGCCGAGTGGGCGAAGCCTCAGCAGCTGCGCAAGGCCGGGCTCACCGCCAGGCTCGAGGACTTGCGCGGGCCGATCTACGGCAAGCTGGCGCGCCCTCGATCCGCGGGCGAGTTCTTCACCTCGCACGATATTCCGCACAGCCTGATCGCGGCGCCGACCGGATCGGGCAAGGGTGTCGGCGTCGTGATCCCGACCCTCCTCACCTACAAGGGCTCGGTGTTCTGCCTCGACGTGAAGGGCGAGAATTTCGAGCTGACCGCGCGCCGGCGCCTCGCCATGGGCGACCAGGTTTTCAAGTTCAGCCCCTACGATCCGCACGGGCGGACGCATCGCTACAATCCGCTCGCCTACGTCGCCGATGTTCACCCGCGCCGCCGCTTCACCGAGTCACGCCGCCTGGCAGCCTCGCTGATCGTCGCGCGCGGCAACGGACAGGGTTTTCTCGAAGGCGCCCGGGAGATCTTTGCCGCGACGGCACTGCTCGCCATCGAGCGCGGCACACCTCGGATCGGAGCGATCTATGATGCGCTGGCCGAGCCCGGAGAGGCGTTCGAGGTCTTTCAACGCCTCGCGCGCGAGGTCGAGGCCGAGGAGGCGAAGAAGATCTTCAACCGCATGGCGGGCATGGAGTCGCGCATCCTGTCCTCCTACCTCTCCGTCCTCGCGGACGGCGGCCTTGGCCTTTGGGCCGACCCGGCCGTGCGGGACGCCACGGACGAGTCGGACTTCAACATCGACGACCTGCGCCGCGACCCGACGTCGATCTTCGTCATCGTCTCGCCGAATGACATCGTGCCGCTGGCACCGCTGGTCCGGCTGATGTTCCAGCAGACCATCGCCCTTCTGCAGCGTGCCGAGCCCGGCCCGGACGAGCCCTATCCGGTGCTGTTCCTTCTCGACGAGTTTGCATCGCTCGGCCGCATGGAGGTCCTGCAGCAAGCCGTCACGACGCTGCGCGGCTACGGCGGGCGCATCATGATCGTGGTGCAGACCCTCGCCAGCATCCGCGACAATGCCCTCTACGGCCGAGAGGGTGCCGCGGTCTTCCTGGCGAACTGCCGCTTGCAGCTCTTCATGTCGCCCGCCGACAACGACACACCGGAGTACGTGTCGAGCGCCATCGGCGATTTCACGCGCGTTGCGAAATCGAAGTCGTGGCGGTCGAACGAGTTCATGTCTTCGTTTTCGGAGCGTGAGGAGGGCACGCGCCTGATCCGCGCCGCCGAGTTGCGCCAGCTGGGCACCGACAAGGTGGTTGCCCTGGTGCAGAACATGAAGCCGGTCATCGCGCAGCGTGTGACCTACTACGAGGACAAGGAGCTTCTGCCCTTGTTCGAGGGGCAGACGGGCCGCTTGCCGGAACCGCCCTCGCTCTACCCGGAAGACACCAACCCGTTCCTCGCAAAACGTCTGACTGCCGATGCGGAGCAGGAGGGTGAGATGCCGACGATCGATGCAGCCGAAACGAACGGGGAAAAGCCGATCGAGAGTGAGATCAAAGTGCCGGACGAGGCCGGGTCGGCCGATAGCGTTCGGACCGAAACCGAAGACTCGGCATCGGCATCCAACGCCGTGGAGCAAGTCGAGGAGGGGGAAGCGGAGGCTCTTGAAGTGCTGAACGAGATTCAGCAGCGACAAGCCCTGATCCTCGCTAGAATCCCGGAAGCGAGAGGGCGTTGGCGTCATGGCGAACTTGACGTCGCAGGACGTGAGCCCGACGTCCGCCCCCACCCCCATCTCGAGATCGAAGACGCGGACCTGCCCCGACAACGCCGTTTGCGGGCTGCGGGAAGCGACGACATCCGAGCGGCCCAGGCGAGAATTCGCGCGCAATCCGGTCAGGGTTGAATAATGGTTTGTCGCTTGCGCGTTCTTAATCAGACTGCAGGCCTGACCCAGAGCCGCCGTTCACTCGCCGCTGAACCGACCAGAAAGCGGACATCGGTCGTCAGCTGTCCGACTTCGCTCAAAACTCGCCGGGGGATCGAGGTTTCGAGAGATCGGATTTCGCGAGACGCGATTTAGGCGGGGTACCCTCAACCGAGTAAGGCGGCAGAGATCAGCGGCACGGCAGGCCGGAATCGCGACGCTGATCGGCAACCACATCTCTCGGGCGACCGGCACTGCGGCGGCGGCTAAAAAATGGGACGCTCGATGGCGGCGGCATGGCAAACCAGCTTGCTCGACGAGGTCGAATGGATCCTGCCTGAAGGACGGACTTACTTTTTGCCCGGTTTGGGCGGCGGCTTTGGGCTGACCGATCCACTGTTTGGCGTCGGTCGCCTTGGCGGCGGCGCCGGGCTAACTAGGCCCTTCTCGCTCGGTATTGGGTTGCTCGACTTCTTCGTTGACATCGTAGTCGCCTCCTACCACTCGAGCATGCTGTATAGGACCGCCGACGCCAATCAAGAACAGCAATAGCGCCGCGATATTTAGCCCTTTTGTCACATTTTTGAAGACATTACCGCTTGGAAGTTCATCCGCTTCCCCACGGATTTCGGCATCAACTTCATCTATAGCTTTGTTGAGGTCCGCGGAAGCGGATAGATATGAAGCGATACTGATAAATATCGCGATGCCAAATGCCGCCCAAGCGCCTAGAAGCCAACCGGATATCTGCGGATTCTGACCGCCGAATTTGTCAGAAAACGCGATCGAAAGAGCTAAAGCTCCACCGGAAACCGTAAGTATTGATTTGTCAAACGTGCGGTACTGTTCAGATTGAAAATTGACGAGAACAACGCGATGATCAATTAGCGTCTTGAGATGCTCGTCGCTATTGTCTGCTAATGTTCGTTTATGATTGGGCATATCTGCGTTAACCGGCGACCCCTAGGGTCCGTTTTGGACGCCTGCTCTGTGAGGGAGGAGGGCCGGAGGAGACTCCGCGGCCCTCCCATTCATTACTTCTTGCCGGCACCATTCTTGGTCGGGTCAACAAGCTTGTAGCTCTGGCCGGACTGAGGCGTCGGCGGAAGGGGCTCCCCCTTCACAACGGTGCGTTCCTTTCCGGTGCTACCGCCCCGAACGCCCTTGATCTCATACTGCCCAGAGCGCGGAGCTTTCTGTCCGGGGCGCAGATTCTTCCCAGACATTAAAAGCCCCCCAACTCGGCGGGAGGAACGTTGCGGTAGCGGAGGCCGCGGATGACCTCTGAAACACGACCTTGATTGATGCCGCCCAAGCGCGCTGCAATCTCGGCTTGCGTCAATTCGGTGTGCGCCCACAGGGCCTTGATCCGCGCCGCGATCTCCTCCGAGAGTGGCGGGCTTGATGACGAGCGTCGCGTGGACATGCTCTTTCTCCTGGCAGCGAGGACACTCTAAATCTCAGCCAAGATCACGTCGGGGAACGTAGATCACCGGCTGATCTTGCGCTGCTGGCGTCCGCTGCCGAGACAGCCCATAACAACGCAAAAAGGCGCGCCACACAATCGTGACGCACCTCTGCCATATTGCCACCAACGGTCAAATTCAACCGCCAGCAATCTACGTTCCCCATCTACACACATATCCCGAGGTTGCCAGATTGGCAAACAGAAAAATTGGCAGCGCCGATCTTATCAACGGTGCGGTCATCTCAAGAACAGTCGTTCTCGCGAGGCCTAATGTCCACTTCGACGGATCCTGCCTCGCGCAGCCTGCGTCCGGAATTGGCACTTCATCCCGCGGCAAAAGAGAGCCCTACGACGATGCGATCCTTGGATGAGGCATCTCGCGTGTGACTGGAGCCCTGGAACCGCTATTCGGTTCCGAACGGGTTCAGCACGTTTACACCCAATCCGGCGACGTCCGCGGCGTTGCGGGTTACCAGGGTAAGGCCGTTAGTCTTGGCAGTCGCGGCCAGAAGCCCATCGACGACGGCAACTGGACGGATCGCGTTCATCCGGCCCCATTCCTCGGCAACCGCGCTATCGACCGGCAGCACGCGGTCGCTGAAGCCCGCGACCACATCGCCGAGCCAAGACTCAAGCGCTGCGGCCTTGCGAGGATCGGTGCGGCGCGCGAGCTCCACGCCCTTGCGGATCTCGCCCAGCACGAGTGCGCTGAGCCACAGAGCGTCCTCGGCAACACCTGCCCACCATACTGCGACGGCGGGGTCGCAGCGCCCCCCTTTGCGAACCTCGGAAATGATATTCGTGTCGATCAGAAAACTCACAAGGACACGTCGCGGCCGAGGTCCCGCTGGCGTTCAAGGTCAATATCGTCGAGCGGCGCGGCGGTGAGCAGTGCCTTGAGGCCGCCGGTGCGCCGACCAACGATCTTCTCGCGCAGGATTGCACGCGTCTCAGCCTCGCGCTCCGGGTCGCCGAGCGCGGCAGCGATCTCGCGGACTAAGGAGGCGTCGTCCTTGCGCACCTGGACTTCCAGACGCACGAACCCTTGACGCTCACGACGCTTGCGCCACCGCGTAACGGCAGATTGTTCGGTGGACGACATACCCGCGCTCCATTTCCGGTAACACTACCGGAAATGTGGGCGGCCGACAATCGGATTCAAGGTCTGTCCTCTATCCGAGCGGGCCCGATGAGGGCCGTCATGTCCGTTGATTGAATGACGGCGAGGCTCCTACCGTGTCCGGAATTGGCCCTTCAGGCTGGCAGAGGGGCAGCTTTCAAGGAGGGTCGATAGACCTCCAGCACGCCACGCTGTCCGCCCCGTCGGCCGACCTGGATGATGAGATCGATCGTCTTCCGCGCATAGTCCAGCACATCCCGGCGGGTCTGGTTCATCCCGGCCCGCATCACCATCATGGCGAGGCGTTCGAGCGCGAGCGCAGGACTGTCGGCGTGGATGGTGCTGATCGATCCCGGATGACCGGTGTTGATCGCTTCCAGGAAATTGAACGCCTCCTCACCGCGGATCTCGCCCAGGATCAAGCGGTCCGGGCGCATGCGCAGTGCGCTTTCGAGGAGCCGCGCCGGCGAGCGTTCGGATCCGGTGCGCCGGTCCGCGATCAGGGGCACCGTATTCGGATGCGGCAGGTGCAGCTCCGGCGCGTCCTCGATCGTCACCATCCGCTCGGCATGACCGCTCAGGGAGAGCATTGCGCGGGCGAGTGTCGTCTTTCCTGACGACGTGCCGCCCGACACCAGAATGTTGAGCCGATCGTCGATCGCCTTTTGCAGCAGCTCCTGCAGCCGGCCGTCGTCCGCCAGCGCCGCCAGCTCTGCGAGGTTGGCCTGGCGCTCGCCCTCGACGTCGACTTGGCGACCTTCGAGGAAGGCGACGTCCGTCACCGGCAGCACCCGGGAGATGTACTTGCGGATCGAGACGGACACGCCGTCCTCGATCGCCGGCGGCACGATAACCTGCACGCGCATCGACTGGCCGAACACCTTTACGCGGCCCGAGACGATGGGATGATGCGGTCCAAGCTGGTTCTTCGACTCGCCGGCGAGGTGTGAGCCGAGCATCTTCAGCCGCGCGGCCGGAATAGCCCCATCCCAAAGCTGCATATGCGACTGCGAGGCGTATTCCACCCAAATGCGCCCGTCGGGGTTCACCACCACCTCGTTGACCTCGTCGGAAGTCAGCGGAGTGCGCAGGGGGAGGAGGCCCTGCTCGGCGTGGCTGGCTGGCGCTGTCACGGCTGTCAGAACACGAGGTCGCGGTTGACCATGACTGAGATCGCGGTGCCCTGATCGATATAGATCACCGGGCCGAGCGTGAGGTACTCCGCCATCACGCCCTGGGTCGTGTCTTCCAGATCGCTCGACAGATCCTCCGCGGCATCGCGTGACGTGTCGCTCGTCCCTTCTCTCAGGATGAACTGCGGGCCGAGCGTGATGAGGGAGATCAGCGCCGCCGAGCCGAAGCGCTGGCGGAAGCGCGTATCGACCTGGCCGGACTGGCCCGACATGCCAAGCTGGTCGGCACCATAGCCGCCGAGCTCGACACTCACGCCGGCCGGCGTCACGGCCCGGTTCCAGGCGATTTGCGCCCGGTTCTGCGCAATGGAGACGTCGGAATTGTAGCTCCCGATCAGCCGGGACCCGCGCGGTAGCAGGACGTTCTCGCCGTCGTAGGAGTAGACGTCGTGTGAGACGACAGCGCGGATGATGCCCGGCAGCTCCGTAGAGACTGCCGTCTCGAGCACCGCGGCGAGCGATGTCCCCTGGACGATGGTTCGCCCCGGGTTGGCGATCGTCGTTGCCCGCACCGTATCGTAGCTCTGCGTCGAGGCGATGCGCATGAAGTCTTCATTGCTCGAACGCTCACGATCGCCGCTCTGGACGGAGGAGGCGGCGGCGACAGCACCGCCGCCATCGAGCACCAGCGCGTCCGACTGCACCTGCTCATGCGCGATCGCCTCACGGCGCATTCGCTCTTCCTCAAGCCGCGCCCGTGCGGCGGCCTCCTCCTCGCTCAGCTTGTCGGCCGCTGCCGCCTCGCGCGCGGCCTGCAGGCGCTTCTCGTACTCGGCCTCCTGCACCTGACGCTCACGGTCGAACTGGTCACGCAGCGCTTCGGCTTGCTCATCGAGCAACGCGCGGATCTTGTCGACCTGATCGCCGCTTTGCGTGCGCATCTCCTCCAGCTGCCGTTCAAGCGCCGCGATCTGCGATCGATAAGCACTGTCGTCGATCGCCGGGCTCGTCGGGGCAGGGCGCATCGGCGGCTCCACATCGACGATTGACGTCTCCACATCGTCAGGCAGGGTGATTTCCGTCGAGATGCCGCCATCCATGCGGGAGGTTTCCTGCATCGTCTCGCTGGTGGAGGCGCCACCACCCAATAGCGAGCGCACCTGGTCGGGCGCGAGGACGACAACTGAGAGCGCGGCGAAGGCGCCCCCCATCACAATGCCGATGAGAACCCGCGAGCGCTTGCCCTTCGGTTTGGTCTCCAAGGCGCGGCGGCGCTCCTCGACGAGGCGATCGCGGTCTACGGTCCTGTCGTCCGTCATCATCGGTCTCCACCGCGCGCGTTGCCTCGCCCGAATGCGCCGCCGCTTCGGCGAGCGACGGAGCCGTGGGCGACGGAGATCGTCTCGTCGCCCAGGCGGAGCGTCCAACGTTCCGACGTGCGCGAGACGACGAACCCGTCCTGGGTCTGCGAGACGTTGACGATGGCCTCCTGTCCGCGCGCGTTCGCAGCAAAGATCGCGGGCCGCGGAGCGTCCGGCGCGAAACGGAAATAGGTGCTGCGACCGTCGTCATAGACCTGCACCGGGACGATGCTGCGCGCCGTGCCGGCGTAGAAATAGTTGAAGTCCTTAGGCCGCGCTGCGCGCTCTTGCTGCACTCGTCGCTGCGCGGCTTCCTCGCCCGGATAGCGAAAATCGATGCGATAGCTCAGGTTCGGGTCACCCGCTCGGCCACGCTTGGCGCGCAGCTCGAACGTGTAGACGCGCCGGTCCGTGTAGACCGTCATGTTGGTGTAGGCGTTGTCGATCAGCGGCTTCACCGAAAGCACGTCGCCGCGCGACAGCCGCACGATCTGCCAAGAGGCACTGTCGCCGACCTGCACGGACTCCACGTTCTCGCCGGGGGCGAATTGCAGCGACGTGATGAATTTCATGTACACGTCGAGCCGGTACACTTGGTGCTCGCTGTAGGTGTAGTGACGGATGCGCGGGTCGGCCGAGTAGGGAAGCGGCTTCACTTCGGCCTGTGCCGCTGCCACCGAAGCGACGAGCGCCAGGGTTCCGAGGGTCATCCGACGGATTGCCATGGTCAGTTCTCCCGGGCGCGAAGGGTCTCGGCATCGACGCGATAGTTCGTGACGGTGAACCCCAGCGGGTTCTGCCAGACCTGTTCGAGATTGCGTTCGACGCGCGGCCGAAACTCGAAGCCGACCGTCGCGACGAAATTGCGCTCGATCGGATTGTCGCCGAGTCGTTCTAGGCGTCGTGTGAAGCGGACCTGTGCCGTCGTGTCACCCAGCATCGAGATCGAGGCGACCTTGACGGTGATCAGCGTGTCGGTGCCGTAGATGTTGGGCGGATAGTTCTCAGCCGCGGAGTTCCAGAGCGCGCGCAGCGACGAGCTCGCTTGCCCGACCGAGGTGTTGGCCACCATGGGAATGCGCGCGGCGTTGTCCGCCACGTCATAAGTCTCGCGATCGGTCACGTAGCGGACGATCTCCGCCTCGCGGACGGCCTCTTGCTCCGACAGGGAGCCGGGCCGGGTGGTGACGATCTGCTCGCTCTCGCCGGTGGACCTGTCCACCATCACCACGTAGGGGCGGATCTCCTTCATCGGCAGCGCGATGCACAGCGCCACCACGGACGTGAGCGCGACCGCGATGCTCCCGGCCGCGATGAAGCCCAGGACATTGCGCTGACGACGGAGGCCGAAAAACACTTCGTCCGCAAATCCGGTTGCGATCTCGTTGCTGCTCTTTGCCACTCGGACAGATTCCTTTCGCGACGCGATCGGGGGCGCGTCGAAATTCCTGCGGTGTCGTGCGGGAAGCCCCTAGGCAGGACGGCGGGGTAGGGGAGCGGCCATTAGCCTTCGCCCGGACGCCTTGTGCCCTGCGGAGAGCGCATCAAAGCCTGGATTGCGGCGGTCCGATTTTGCCTTGCGGCCTCGCGATCGTTCCGGTTCTCGCGGGCACTCTGGATCATCGCCGCCTGCCCTGCCTCACGGCGCTCGCCGAGCGACGTGCGCTGGCCGCGCTCCTGGTTGCGAAGGCCGATCATCTCGCGGTTGCGGTGCATAGCGGCCGAGGTTTGCTGGGCATCCTGGAGGGCGGCGCTGATCCGGGAGCCGGCTCCGCCACCAGCGCTACGCGCCGCTCCGATGGCCGATGCAGTCTGCAGAACCCGCGGCGTCGCCATCTGCGTGACGCTCTTCACGCCGCCGCCGCCGGCAACCGCACCCTGCCGGACCATCGCCACGCCGTTGGCCGTCGCGACGAACGTGCCGGCAAGGCCGTTCACAAGCGTCGGCACCTGGATCATCAGGAAGATCGCCGCCGCGCCGACGATGAGGAAGCCAGCCGCTTCTTGCAGCTCATAGGCGCCTTCGGCTTCGGAAATCATATCCTGCCCAATGCCGACGATTGCTCCCATGACCCCGGCGAGGACGAGAGGGATGAGGGCAAAGCCGAGCGTGAAGCGCACCCAGCTCTCAAAGAGATTGCCGGTCGCCTTGAACATCAGCGTTGGGATGAAGATCGGCGCGAGGCTGATCGCCATGGCGAGGCCAACCTTGGCGATGGCCGAAACAATGATGGCGACGCACGCCATCAGGGCACCAACCACCCACACCAGCACTGAGGTCAGAGAGATCGAGAAGTAGCCGCTTTCCTCATCGGCTCGTTCCGAGAATTCGAACAGGCCTGTAATCATGTCGTCGAGAGCGACATTGAGGTTGGGCGCATCGACAGCCCCCAACAGCTCCGCGCCTATGGCGCCCGGGGTATTCGTTACGATGTCGTAGATCGGCTGGAATTGCGCCCATGTCGTCGCGACCGTCAGGACAATGATGTAGCGCACCATCCATCGTGTGTATTCGGTCACCCGAATTGGCACCCACTGGACCAAGGTGTTGAACGCAATGAAGGCAAGACCGACGAGGCCCATGGCCTGCATCAGACCGGAAACGGCGCCACCAAAATCAGCAAAAACGCTTTCCGCGTACCCTTCAATGGCACTGTCGACTTTGTCGAGGGTCTCGACAACAAATGTCGCCATCGTCCTCTACCTCTCGAAATCACCGCCTTTAGCGGACCCATCCCTTGGGGATCGCGCCAACCTCCCGGCAGTAGTCGAGAGCAGCCTTGTACCCGTCGTCCTCCTCCTGCAGCGCGAGGTAGTAAGGTCGAACCTCCTTCCGCGGCATTCCCCACAATTCATCGGGGACCATCGCCTCAATCGCGTCCCAATCCCGTCGGCCCCGCAGGCAGCCAATTTCGTGAGGTTGACCCTTCGCGAACGCTTCGCATTGCTGGCGGACATGCGCGGCGTCCCAGCGCACCTGATACTCTTTCAGAACGCGCTCCATCGCTCGGTTGGGTGAGCGTGCCGAGAACTGATCCCTATCGACACTTCCGCCAGTGCACCCCCAATTGGCCGGTTCCGACGAGACGGGCCCCGCGAGGATCGCCATCGATACGGGCAGGGCGATGGCAAATGGGATCGACTTCATGAATTTTACTCCTCGGTGCCGTACATGAACCGGCGGCCTGCCGTGCGGTCGCGAGCAGCCGAGATGGCATCAGTGCCGACCGTGGCCGCCATCGCGGCTTGCAGGCGCAGGTTTTCGTTCAGGAGGACGGCGACTTCGGCCATCATCCGCGTGTTGTAATCGAGGCTCGCCTTGAGGTCGGCGTTGGCATCGATGCCGTCGATCAGCGTGTTGATGCGCTCCATCGAGGCGTTGGCGCGCTGGTAAGTGTCTTCGGCCGTCGCCACCGTCGCCATGCCGGATCCGGCTTGCGTGGCAAGTGCGCGGTCCTGCGCCAGATCGGAGCCGAAATAGGCCGAGAGATCCTCGAGGTCGAACGTGTCTTTCAGCTCGCCGATCCGGTCGCTCAGGACCGACGTGTTGCCGCCGGCGATCGAGCCACCGCCAATCACCCCGTCCATAATCGAAGTCAGGCTGTCCGCCGCCTGGCGCGCCGACTGATCCGTCACCGAATTGAGGATGCTGCTGATCCCCTTGTCGCCGGTGATGCTTTCGAGCTGATCCTGCAGGCTCGTGAGCTGCTCGAGCTGCGCCTCGTAGTCCTGCCGCATCTGTTCGAGCTGCTGCACGAATTGCGCGACGGCTGTGCCGTCGAACACCGGCACGCCCTGCGCATGGGCGGCCGGGCCCCCCATCAAAGCCACCGAGACCGTCGCCAGGATAGTCATCCGTTTCATTCGACCACGACACCCCTCTGGTTGATCGGTGCCCACTCGCAAGCCTTGTTCTTGCAGGGCCATTTCTCTGCGGTGTAGCTCGCGCATCCGGCCGTCGAGGCCGCCAGCAAGAGCACGAGGAGGATCCTCCCGGACATCTCAAAGCTCCTTCCAGAAGGCTGGGTTCTCTCGCCAGCCAGGCGGCGAACGCTCGTCGCCCGGACCCGACACCAAGCCCGTCAGGAGCGACCCGAGGGCACCGAGATCCATGTCGACGAAGACGCTGCTGTCGCCGGAGCGGATCGAGGCGTAGCGGTGGCCGGACCCCGACGACATGAGGAATTCCTGTTCCCCATCCGTGAGGCCCAGCGGTGCGAGCTCCGCTGCCGTGTTGCGGGAATTCGGAAACAGGATCGTCGTGGCGATGCTTTCGAGGATCGAGCTCCCCGCGCGACTTTCGGCGATGTGCGACACGCGCTGCGTCAGCATGACGACCGCGACGTTCTTCTTGCGCATCGTCAGCATCCAGTCTTTCAACCGGCTCTGGAAATACGCGTCGTCGAGGAGCTTCCACGCCTCGTCGAGCACGACGAGAGTCGGCCGGCCGTCCTCGATTGTCCGCTCGATGCGCCGGAACACGTAGCTCAGCCAAGCCGTGCGCACGTTCGGGATGTCGAGCACTTCGGTCAGGTCGAAGCCGGTCACGTCACTGGCGAAGTGCAACGGATCCGCGTCGGTGCCGCCGAACAGCCCGGCGTGCTGGCCACCCTCGTCCCATTGCGCCATGCGCGTGTAGAGGTCCTGCTCGTCGTCGACGCCGCGGAGCTGGGATCGGAAATGGCTGATCGTCTGCAAGGCCGGATCGGAGTCGGCGTTGCTCGCGGTCATTTGGGCCAGCGCTTCGGCCTGCATCGGCGAGAGGCCGGCCCCGTCCTGCGACAGCAGCGCCCCAAGCCAATCGGTCAGCCAGGCCGTGCCCCGGGCATCGCCTTCCGCTCGGAATGGATTGAAGCCCGTCTGCTCCCCCATGCGCACCGCCGAGTAGCTTCCCCCAAGCGCGCGGAGGGCCATCTCGAGCCCTCGGTCCTTGTCGAACGCAATGATGCGCGGGCGCGGCTCGATCCGCTGCGCCTGGGCCATCAGGAAGGCGATCGCGGCCGTCTTGCCCGAGCCGGTGCGCCCGACGATCAGCGTGTGACCCACAGTGCGCTCGCCGGGTCGGCCAGCCAGATGGAAGCTGAAGCGATGCGGCTCGTGGCCGAGCGTGCGGAATGTCGTGATCGGTGCGCCCCAAGGCGTCCGGTCTGGCTTCAGCCCTTCGCCGTTCGCGTGGAGGGCGGCGAAGTCCGCGAAGTTCGCCGACGAGATCATGGCCGCGCGAGCGCGGTAGCTGTGGTTTCCTGGATGCTGCGCGAAGAAGGCACTGCGCGCGCCGATATCCTCGCGGACCACGACGCCGCCGGTGCGTTGACCGGCGCTGCGGACACGTGACGCGCTCTCATCGAGCTCGGCCTCAGTGCGGGCAAAGACGGTGATGGAGGCTTGATGCAGGCCGAAACTGATCCGGCCGGATGCCAGATCGTCGGCCGCATCCACAAGCTGCGCCTCCAGCGAGCGCGCCGCGTCGTCGGCGGCCCGCATCTGCCGCGCCGTCCGCTGGACGCGCGCCAGCGCCTCGAATTGCTCGATCGGGGTGAAGGAGTGCGTGATGACCGTGTCGTGCGGCAGATCGAGCCCGTCGAAGACACCCGCATGCGTTTCGGTCGGATATTTCTTGTAGGTGAAGACCGCACCGAAGCGGGTTTCGTCGGCGTCATTGCCGAAGACGACGAATGTGTCGTCCCGGAAATCGACCCGCGAGGCCGTCATCAAATCGGCCAGGGGCCGGAATTCAGCCCCTGGCGCAAGCGGCCGGTAGATGCCCGAGACGCAGGCCTGCAGCATGCCGAGCCATTCGCCCTCGGCAAGGGAGAGGCGGCGTGGCGAGGCGGCCGAGAGGGCTCCCATCATGTGCCCAACCACCTCGTTGAGCCGGGCGATACGGCGCTCGCGCATGGCCGCAAGGTCGCGTTTGCCGCCGCCGGAGATCCGCGCCCACAGACTGGTGAGCGTCATCGGTCGCACCACGACCGTGACCATGATCCGCCGCGAGCGCAGCCCCATGGTCTCGAGGTCGCCTTGCCACGCACGATCCACCGCCGCGGCGAAACCGTCGCCATCGATCGGTGGCATCGCGACACTCGCCGGGTTGGAGAGTCGATGGACATAGAACGCGACGTCCGGTCCTGCCTGAGCGATGACGCCGCCCAGCGCCTCGGCGAGATCGGCGACTGCGGCCAGCTCGGCCGTCAGCGCCTCGATCCCGTCCACCATGAATGCGGCCATGATGTCGCCATCGCGGAGTATCACGACGTCGTCGCCGATCGGGACGACGTAGGGCAGGTGCCGGGCGAGCATGTGCTCACCCGAGACGCCTTTGGGCTCCACGGCCTTGCGGCCATGCCCCCTTTGCACGTCAAGCACGGTAGATGATCCCTTCACCCTTGAACCAGCTCGGCGGAAGGGGCGTGCGGATCATCGTGATGAACACGACGTCCGCGATCCGGGGGTCATAGTTCGCCAGCAGCCGGAGGCCGATGTAGCTCACGACGCCGGTGACCACGAAGTAGGTGAACGAGAGCGTCGCGATGAAGCCCCCGAACGTGACACCGAAGAGGATGATCACGTAGCTCATAGGGAGGCCCGCGATGCTCACGGGCCTCGTCAGCGCCTGAAAGCACGGGTGGCTCATGAGTATCCGGAGAGGAGCGTCGCGGCGCCAAAGAGGATGGCGAGGCCGATGAGAACCGAACCGGCGAACATCCAGTTCATGCGGCCCGTCGCGAAGGCGAGGCCGACACCCGCGAGGGCGACGAGGCCGATGGCACGACCGAGCGTCCCCGTCAGCGCCTCGCCGAGTGTGGTGAAGAAGTTCGTGACCGGCGAGAGATCCTGCGCCATCGCCGCGCTCGTACCCGCCACGGTGAGCACCGTCGCGAGGCCGGCGATGTGACGGGCCTTCTTCAGTTGAATTCCCATACGCCGCTCCTTTGCATTTGAGGGCTGGTGGACACCTCACGCACCGCAGCCCCGCTCACAGGAACTCGACGCTCAGGCTCTGATGTCGCCGGCGCGTACCCGGCGGCGGCAGTGATGGTGGCGATGTATGCCCGCGTTTCGCGAAAGGGCGGTACACCGCCATGCTCGATCACGCGACGCGGGCCGGCGTTGTAGGCGGCGAGGGCCAGTCGAACGTCGCCGAAGCGGGCGAGCTGCGCCGTGAAGTACCGCGCGGCTCCATCCAAATTCTCGGCGGGATCGAAGGGATCGGAGACACCGAGGAGGTTCGCGGTCTCCGGCATGAGCTGCCCGAGACCTTGCGCGCCTTTCGGCGAAGTCGCCTGCGGATCGAACCCGCTTTCCTGATCGATCAGCGCCACGAAGAAGTCCACGAACTCCGTGGCAGTGAGACCGGCGGTTCGCGGTCCCGGCCCTTCTGCGTGACGAAGGCCGATCGTGTACGCCATTGCGCGCAACTGGTTGCGGTCGGTCCATATAGGAACCGTCATCCGAGAGTCCTGCCGCGGATCGCCGGCAAGGGTCACAGCCCCATTCGATCCGAACTCCATGACCATCGCAATCGACAGAGTCGCGTCGACGCAAAGCAGCATCGGTAGAAGGAGTAGGGATCGCATCAGGCGAAGAGGTCGAGGACTCTTCCCCGGCGAAGATCGAGTACCAGCATGGGTGGGCGTGCGTATGGCCGTGCCATGGCGGTAAAAGGTGCGGTCCTGAATCCCGCGGCAGTAAGGATATAGGTCAGGCCACGGCCGGTACGGGTGCATCAATCTTAGATTGCGAAAATGACGATCAGGATCACCGCCGAGCCAAGAAACTCGACTCATTGCGACCGCTCCCAGATGAGCGGGTGCTTATGACCCATGTCGGATCTATAAATACACCTTTTGAAGGAAAAATATTCAAAAAGAAAATCGCGTATTAACGATATTAATTCGAGCTGCTTATGTAATTGTCGATAGACAAACTTATTTGTCTTCTTCGATTTCTTCAATAGAACGGTCTTAGTCGATCTTTTCAGTAGGAAGCCACGGTATGAAAACGCCGTCTTCGTTTGGAAACATACTTTGGTGATACGATAAAACAGCGTTGGCAGAGCGAATGCGTTTCGGCTCGCCATTCCTTGAGATGAAAACCTGAGATTCGGTTCCGTCGGAGCGAACGCCGAACACCAGCCAGTGGGTCTTACCGCTCTCATCTCTGATGGGATGATATCGAAGTGTCCCACCGGCATCCAAGAACGGTCGCACAACATTGCCGAGCAGCACCTTTCCCTCTGTGTCTGGCTTCCTCATGTGACCCTCCAATCTCAAAGAGAGGTCAGCATAAAGATCCACATGCCGCGTTTCCACGACGGCTCACTCAGGTTCATTCGCGATGATTACACATCACATTTGCATCATAACGTCAATATGAATCAAATTTCAAAAATGAGTCCATTTTATGTTTAGTGTATCTTGTGCCCAGAGAATGGCCGCGGGCGTGTCGGTCGGACGCTAGATTTCACATGCAGCTGCTGGGGCGCTTATGGATGGGGATGATGGAGTCTCCAGTAGCTGGAGGATCAACCCCCTATCTGTCGTCGATCGAGATGTGGTTCTTGTACCCGAACAATGGGATCGCGATGTCGGCGTGGCGCGTGCCGTCGTTGCGCTCGCGCGTCTTGCCGAAGACCAGCGTCCAGCGCGCGTCGCGGTCCTTCTGGCGCAGCTTCGCCGGATGGCCCTGCCACACCTCCGGGATGCGGTCGGCCTTGATGTCGGCCTTCTCGCCGTCGCTGTTGCGCTGCTTGGGCGCGGCGAATCCGCGATTGGGAGTCTGAAGTTCCTTCAGTCAATCAATCACAACTCAAGTATCCGGGCCAACTCAATCGCACCAAGAATCACTGGTTGGTGAGCTAAGTAGATTGCCAGACTGTGACGGCCGGCTTGACACAGTCTCCGGACGAAATGCGCCTTTCGAAACTTCCGAAAGGTTCGCTCTAACGCGTGAACCGCACCTTGCTTGGCCGCGCTCATCCCGAGAAGTGTTACCCCGAACCATGGGAATACGGGCACAAAGTCTAGGCTGGGTGGCGCGGAAGACGAGAAGCCAATCCAAGCGAGCCATGGGGCATTGAAGGCGTCGAAGGAACTCATAATGCCGGCGAGGATCACGAAAATTCCCAGCTGCGCGAGACTCGCGGAATCGAGGCCGAGAAGTAAAGCGCCAAGGAGACTCGCGACAACAATCGCGTGGAGAATCCCGAAGTAGACAAAGGCGTCCGGAACGAAAAGAAATGTCGCTCCCGTGACAGTGAGCGCGGCAACTGCGATTGCGAAAACCCGTTTGGCGAATCCTCGTATTCGAAAGCCTCTGCGGTGAGCGAGCACTAACCCGACACCTACCAGCGCCATAAAAGTCGCCGCCAGAGTGCGTCCGAATGCGATCCAGGCAGGATGGGTCGCCAAACCCGTAGGGACAGAACCGTAAAGATCGAGATCCCAAACCAAGTGGAACAGAACCACTCCCGTAATGGCGCATCCCCTAACCGCGTCGACTACAATTAGTCGGCTCGTTGCGGAGGCTTTGCGTCCGTCCAAAAGGTTGCTGGAGAATGCAGCGCACATCCTGCGCCGAAAATCGGTCAAACCGAGCAAGAGACCTGATCCGCATCCGTCATACGGACTATCCATCAGTAATTCTTGGGAGCGGATCAACAGGCTTTGCGTTATTTCGTAGTTCAAAGTGCAATTGGGGTGAAGTTATTTTTCCCGTCTGACCAACGGTTGCTATGGTATCTCCTCTATTTACCGTATCTCCGCGGCGGACTTTGATTTTGTCATTGTGAGCATAGACAGAAACCCAACCGTTATTGTGTTTAATAAGCACCAAATTGCCAAAGTCCTTAATGCCATTACCTGCGTAGATTACAGTTCCGGCGGATGCCGCAAGCACCGGAGTGCCGGCCGGGGCCGCTAGATAAATTCCACTGTTAACTTCTCCGTTCGACTGAATGCCAAATCCTGATACAATTTTTCCTCTAATAGGCCAAAAGAATCGAATTGGGGTTGATTTATCTTCTGATGACAATCGAGACGATGGTTGCACAGAAGCAGAATCATAAATATCTTTTGAATCGATAGATTCTTCAATTGAGTATTCTGATTGAGCGTTACCATCAGGATTTTCATTTTTATATTGACGATCAATCAAATGCGCCTCAGATGAAAGTTTATTTTGATTTGTGGAGTCTTGTAATTTTTGAGACGAGTCGACATTATTTGCTGTGTTAGGCATTGGGAGCGCCCTTTGTCGATCGGCGTGACTTGGGTCTCCACCTCCATCGTCAGCGTCATAGCTCTTCAACGGGCTGGCAATTGTTGAACTTGGTCGGGGGCTTGTAGTTGGCGCGACGGAATCGTCCGACGCGGCCGTCGTGTTGAGGGGTGCGGAGCCCGAGCGTCCCTTTGGACTGCTGTCGACGACACTGGCCTGCGTGGATGGGTTGGGGGTCGTGGAGGTCGCGAAAATGGGGGAATTGTATCCTCTGTTGGAGCTTGAGCATCCAGCGACGGGCAACGTGAGTAATATCGCGGAGACGACAAAGCACCCGGGATACCTATATTTCAATCTCACAATTTTACTCCTGCGAGATTAGGGTGGATATATCATAGGCCATGAATAATATTCGGATGATCTGCAAATAGTACAGTTTTAGTGATTATAAATACAAATATCTTACAGATTAATATTTCGCGTATCTTCCTCCGTCAGGCGGCCGGCGGATCGTCGGGCGGAAGCACTACGACCCGCGTGCCCACGGGCACTCGGTCATAAAGGTCGATGACATCCTGATTGATAAGACGCACACAGCCTGACGATACCGCGCGGCCTATCGAATAGGCCTCTTGCGTGCCGTGCAGACGATAGAGCGTGTCTTGCCCGTTCTGATAGAGGTAGAGTGCCCGCGCGCCGAGCGGATTGCTGAGGCTTGGCTCCATGCCTTCCCGGTACGGCTCCAGGTCGGGGTCGCGGGCGATCATCTCCGCTGGAGGTGTCCAGGTGGGCCATTCCTGTTTTCGGCGGATGATCGCGGTTCCGGACCACGAGAAGCCAGCACGCCCGACACCTATTCCGTATCTCAGCGCCCGACCGTCTTCGCGAACGAGGTAAAGATAGCGCGATGCGGTGTCGACGACGATCGTTCCCGGTCGTTCGCCGGTCGGATCGAGAACCTCACGTCGATAGAATTCGGGTTCGATCTTCGAAAGGTCGACTGCGGGGATCGGAAAGCGCTCCTCGGGCCGCGGCCCATACATTGCCGTCACCTGTGGGGATATCGTGGGGGTGACGGGAACTTCCGGTACCGCTTGACATCCAGCGGCGGCGAAAGCGCCAAAGCCAGCGACGACAGTGCGGCGGGAGATTTCGATCATAGGTGACACTCGCTAGCTCTCGGCTTGGCCGCGCCGTCTCCTCGCGACCGCGTGGCATGAAATTGCTTTTGATGTGCAGTACGTGAGTGCTCTCTCCGGAGCGAGATCGCTTGGTCGGTCCTGGCTTTTTTCGTACTCGGCGCGGATCCGTGGGGCATCTTGGGACTCACGTCATCGAACGATGCGCATCACCGTGCGCGGTCTCGTCCAGCGCATCTATGCGCTTGCGTTCCTCCTCGAATGCGCGGAGTGCATCGCCGGACAATTCACGCTCGTGGGGGACGCGCTGTCTCAGCGGGTCGACGCGTCGGCCGTTGACCGACAACTCGTAATGCAAGTGATTGCCGGTCGAGAGCCCTGACGTCCCGACGTATCCGATCACATCGCCTTGGCGAACGGAGCTGCCGGCCTTGATGTCGGCGGCGATTTTCGACATGTGCGCGTAAAGTGCTTCGTAGCCGTTTTCGAGCCTCAGCTGAACGGCGCGGCCGAACCCTCCCTGCCAACCTGCCCGAGATACCGTCGCATTCCCGGCGGCATAAATCGGTGTGCCGCGCGAGGCGGCCCAGTCCACTCCGGTGTGCATCTTGCTGGTTTTCAGGATCGGATGGCGGCGCATTCCGAAGCCGGATCGGAATGCACCTCCAGCCATCGGCTTGCGCAGGAGCAGACGTGACACGCTACGGCCGCGCTTGTCATAGAGCTCGACCTTGCGGCTCTCAGGATCCTGAAAGCGATAAGCGCGATACTCGACACCATTGAGTGTAAGCGCGGCGAACAAGATTTCCTCTCCTGCCGCGTCATTAGTGGATCGATCCTCCCCGTCTTGCTGGGAGAAAATTACTTCAATCCGGTCGTGCGCGCCGACGGGCCGGGTCAGATCGGCCTCGAATGCGAACGCACGGATCAGCTCACCGATCAGACGTTCAGGGACTCCCTTCGTCAAAGCTGCTTGATATAGACCCTCATAGACGGTCGGGCTGCCGCGTCCGCCCGGATCCGGCAGTTTGGTTTCGGCGATGGGCGGCGGTGCCGTCCTGGTAAGCCGCGCGACAGTGAGATCTCCGGCATCGGTCCGGGCGAAACTCAGGAGCGGTTCTCCGTCACGATAGGCGGTGAAGCGTTCGATCTGTCTACCGGATGAACCCGCCTTCGCGAGACCAAAGTTTATCTCTACGATATCGCCGGCCTCGAGCGTGCCGCCATTGAGGCCGACACTCATAACCTCGCGGGACCGCTCCGCCTCAGCGGGCGCGACTCCACTGCCTATGAGAATGTCTCGAATCGTATCGTTCGGCTGAACTAGATCGACGAGCGTATTCAGGGAGCGAGCCGACACATCCGCCGACTTAACAAGGTAGGTAATATTGGCGTCCAAGACTGTCACGTTGGATGGCACGTACAGTGTTTCAGTAAAGCTCTCGAGCGGAACGTCTGATGACGTCATCTCTTGAGCGTATTTGCTATTAACGGAGCCTTCTAGGTGTGAATCCGAGTACGAATTAGTAACATGAGACAGATCATACTCCATTGAGCTAATATCTTGTTCATTATCAAAATCGTAATCTTGAGGGAACGGCGTTATTTCGACAGAAAAATCCGAATTTAGTTCGCCGGAATATATTTGACTCGACGTTTTGAGGGGCTCTGGAAGCGATCTGATCGTATTTGCGAGATTGTACGGAGGAATCGTTCCTTTTAGTGATTCGCGAGATTGAAGAAAGGGTTGAGATACAAAGCGGTAGGGCCTGGTTTCAACAATCTGCTTCTCACTTTCTTGTTTGACGACCGCTACAGCCATCGTCGTCTCGTGCGCCTCGTCGATAGCCTCGGGTTCCTCCCGCGCCGCAATGTCACCTTTGGCTGATGGCGCACCGAAGTTCGATTTCCGCGGCGCTGTTTGTGCAACGATCGTATCGAGAATGACCGGCTGCTGCGCCTTATAAAGCGTTGCCCAAAGGGCCCCGGCCACCAAAACTGTCGATGTTACACTCATTGCGAGGAAGGCGAGTTGCCACCGTGTAGGATCGGAAGAACGCAGGAATCTCCGTCGATCGAATTGCGCATCGATGGAGATTGGAGGGAGATCCCCCAAATCGTCGAGCCTTTCGCGCCTGCCCGTTTCAAACCGCTTTCGTCCCATCAGGCGCGCCGCGCCCAGTCGACAGCTTGCTCCGCTTCGCCGGCATCAAACCAACGCATCTCGGCACGGGTCAGAAAACTCGCAACCGCAACTCCCAACTCCATCCACTTCTGATCACCCACGATGGCGATTCGGTTGAAATCATTCCAATGAATGATGTCTATCCGAACATATTCGGAAAATGTTTCTGGATCTGAGTACCCAGTAAATCTGGAAAGATCTACTACAAGACCTGGTTGATGCGCGGAAGCAAGTGACTCCTGAAGGAGGATATGAATTCCATAGAGATCGTCATCTGTGAGACTTCCCTCGCAAGCGATCCCGACGATATCAGGATATTCCTTCAAGGACTCAGTGAACATGAAGGTGGTCCTCGACACGGAGACAACAAGCGGAGCTTAGGGGCTCTAGCCACTAGAGCTTCAAGAGGGTGGGAGTGACAATTGCGCTTTGATAGCCCGCAAACCCCGCCGTATCCTCGTTGGCGATTGCGTAACGATTACGTGAGGTGGGGATGGCCTTGTCCCTCTGGGCCGCCTGACTTGGCGGGAGCAACGCCAAGCTGGCGCTTAAGCGCCTATCCCTTCATGGTCGGTCAAGCATTCCGAGTGGTCGCGCAGAACCTCCAGAACCCGACATCCGGCAGTGCTGCCACCCCCACACTCTTGTACCATCCGGGCAAGCTCTGTCCGAAGCGCCTCGAGGCGGGCGATCCGCTTCTCGACCTGCCTTAGCTGTCGGCGAGCGATAATGTCCGCCTCCGCGCACGGCCTGCTGGGCTGATCCGACAAATCGAGCAGCTCACGAATCGCCTCCAGAGAGAAACCCAGCTGACGCGCATGTCGAATGAATGCAAGCCGATCCTGCTCGTTATCTCCGTACCGGCGTTGCCCGCCTTCTGTGCGATCTGGCTCCGGCATCAGGCCGATTTGCTCATAGTAGCGGATGGTCTGGACCTTTGTTCCGGTCTTCCGTCCTAGGGCACCTATTGTCAGCATGGGGGGTCCTCCAAGGCTATCTTACCCGCGAAGCTCCGCACCGAGGCATCGAGATTGCCGTGGCGTGACAATCGGTCTTCGTTGGGCAACAGGGCTTGAACCTACAGTGGCTAGAGGATGTAGCGGTTCGGATAGCTGAAGCCAAAGGTGAACGATCCGTTGAGTTTGAGTGCAGTCCGAATAATCCTGTGGGTGCTGGCGGGCGTCGGATTGATCGCGTTTGCCCTGCTATCTGTGTGGGCCACCCGTCGCGGTGACCCCAGAGAGGTACAACCCGATCCACCCTTTTATGCGGATTTCTCGCTCACCGATCAGCGGGGCAATTTGCGTACTGACGAGGATTTCGCTGGTCGCTGGATGCTGGTGTTCTTTGGCTTCGCAAATTGTCCTGACATTTGCCCCACGACCCTTGTTGAGGTCTCGCTGATCCTAAAGGAACTCGGAGGCGACGCTGATAAAGTTCAGCCCCTTTTCATATCGGTTGACCCTGAGCGAGATACTATCGATGAGCTTGCTAATTATCTGCCTAGTTTCGATGAAAGAATAGTAGGCCTGACGGGAACCGTAGAGCAAATTGATAAAACGGCAAAATCATTCAGAGTTTACTACGAGAAGATAGAAGAGCCATCAACGCCGGCAGGCTACACGATGGCGCACTCGTCGCAGCTGTTCCTCTTCGATCGCAGTGGGGGTTTCGTCACCTCTTACTCCTACGGAACGCCGGCGGAAGAGGTCGCCCTCGATTTGGAAAAACGGATGAGACAATGACACCGCATCTACTCAAGGAGGGGGCGCTAGCCGCTGCATGGCTCATGGCTTTGTTCGCGTCCCTCGCGGTCCTCTTTGTCGGCGAGGTGATGGGACAACAGCCCTGCGTCCTGTGCTGGTTTCAGCGCGCCTTCATGTTTCCGCTCGCCATTGTTCTTGGGCTCGGTCTATGGACTCGGGATCGGACGGTCGGTCGCTACGGTGTCCTTCTCGCGCTCATGGGCGGTGCGATCGCACTTTGGCATGTCGGACTGTATTTCGGCTTCCTTCCGGAAAAGATCCAGCCTTGTGAAGCCACCGGACCTTCGTGCACCGATGCCGATCAGCTCGTTCTCGGCCTGCCCATTCCGGCCCTGTCCCTTTTGGCGTTCGCTTTGATTGGCGCTTTGTCCGCCATCTCCTTGAGGGAAGCTTCCGCATGATTCGGAAACTATTGATCCTTTCTGTCCTCGTTCTCGCAGGTGCCACTTTTACCGGCGCCACCTGGTACAACATGCGTCCCGAGCCTGTTTCCAAACTGACCAGCGTGCCGCCGAAGTTGGCTGAAGGGCTTATCCGGTCCCACTCTCCGAGTCTCGGTCCACAAGATGCCCCTGTCACTATCGTCGAGTTCTTTGATCCAGCTTGTGAAGCCTGTCGCGCGTTCTATCCAATCGTGAAGGACATCATGACGAAAGAGGGGGGCAGCGTTCGGCTGGTTCTCCGCTATACGCCGTTCCACCGCGGGGCGTCGGAGGAGGCAATCCGCGTTCTCGAAGCTGCGCGGATGCAAAATGCCTTTGAGCCTGTCCTTGAAGCGATCCTCCGAGAGCAGCCGAGATGGGCAACCCATGGGGCAGAAGCCACAGACGAACTCCTTCAGATCGCAGCAGCCGCCGGTCTGAATGTCGAAGAGGCCCGCTCTCAGATGCTGTTCCCAGGCACAACCGGGATCATCAACCAAGATCGTGCTGATGTTGAGGCGATGGGGGTCAAGGGAACTCCAACCTTCTTCGTGAACGGAATCCGTCTCGATCCTTTCGGAGAGGACGAGCTTCGAGCGTTGGTGGCAAAGGAAATTAAAGCATCAGGCGGCTCGTAGTGATGTTCAAACTATCCAAAGTAGAAATACTCCGAGGCATGCGGACAGCTGGATTCGCCGCAATCGCGCTGTTTCTCGCCCTGTCCGGCACGGCATTCGCAGCATCGGACGATGTGATCGTCGAAGACGCCTGGTCGCGCGCCTCGATTGGAACCAGCCGGCCAGGCGTCGCCTATATGACGATCCGCAATGCCGGCGAGACGCCCGTCACCCTGATCGGGCTGACCTCGTCAATTGCGATGAAAGCAGAGGTGCACCGCACCGCAACGAACGAGCAGGGCATCAGCTCCATGGAGCCCGCCGGTGACCTAACTATTGCACCTGGCACGATTTTGACACTTGCTCCGGGCGGCCTCCACGCGATGCTTATGAATTTGCAGGCGCCTATAAACAAAGGCGATCGCTTTAAACTAACGCTGCAATTTGCCGAGGGCGGCGAGGTAACGGTCGAAGTCCTGGCTCGTGGCATAGCAGCGCGAGGTCCTCGCGATTAATGCGGCGCCGGCACATCCTTAGGTATGGCTCTGCGACTGTTGCCTTGACGGCCCTGACGCTGTTCGCTGGATGGTGGCAGGTGGACGGACCGGCCACTCCTTCATCTCCTGGACCATTTCCGCTCCCTCTTGCTGAAATGGCCTTCAAACTTGTCGATCACGAGGGCCAGAGCGTAGGTCCCCAATCGCTCGTCGGGCGGCCGACAATGGTGTTTTTTGGCTTCACCTATTGTCCAGACGTCTGCCCAACGACGTTGTCGGATATCACATCGTGGCTTGATGCGCTGGGTGAGGTGGCGGCGCAGTTAAACGTGATCTTTATCACCGTCGATCCGGCGCGCGATACCGTCGAAGTGCTGTCTCAGTATATAAGTTACTTTCACGCGCAGATCCGAGGTTGGACGGGATCCGCGGCTGAAATTTCTCGTGCCGCAAGGGACTTTCGCGTTTCATACGAAAAGGTTTCCAGGGGTGGCGACGCCTATACCATGAACCATACAGCGAGTGTTTTCTTGTTTGATGCCGGTGGACGCTACATCAGCAATATAGATTATCATGAGTCGAGGGAGTTTGCCGTGCCAAAAATATTACGCGCAATAGACACCCAAAGCGATGCGAGTTGACGCGCCACGGACGCGCGAAGTACGCATGCCTCTCCATATTAAATCAAAAAAGTACAAAGTAACGTCTCTGCAGAGCGGATTTTTAGTCGCCATTATTGTGTTATTTATTGATCAGGGCAGCAAGTTATTGGTGACCGCCCAAGCCGAAATTCTCCGAGGAGGCATACCCATCTTTCCAGGATTGAATTTCGTTTTCATACAAAATGCGGGGGTAAGTTTTGGGTTATTTGGATTTGCCCCACCTCTCGTCTTGATAATTTTTGGAATATTAATTTGCTGCATTCTTGTCATAATTATATACAAAAACAATGACTTGCACCATAACATATCTTGCGGAATGATTATTGGTGGTGCGCTAGGAAATATTATTGATCGAATTCGCCACGGCCGGGTCACGGATTTTATTGATGTATACGTAGGACAATTTCATTGGCCTTCGTTTAATATGGCCGACGTCACCATCGTGACAGGAGCCATAATTCTCTCTTTTGGAAAAATTTTCTTTAAACGCAAAGAGGCCACGCGATAATTTAGTCCGCCGCATTGCATTTGGTGTGCTCGATTTAGTCTTGCCAATATCAGTCCCTGAACAGGGGGATCGGAACGCCGAAGGTGTCGGCGAGCAGAACGAAATTTAGCCCCAGCACCATGGTTGCACCGGCATAAGCGAGCATGCGGGTCATCGGCCCCGCCGCATATGGCCCCATGAGATCGCGACGTGATGTGAAGACGATCAGCGCAACCATGGGCACCGGCAAGGCAATCGACAGCACCACCTGTGACAGCACCAGCGCTTCGGTCGCGTTGTAGCCCAGCGCGACCACGCCAAAGGCGGGTACCATGGTCACGAGGCGGCGCAGCCAGATCGGCACTCGTACATGCAGGAACCCCTGCATGATAAGCTGCCCCGCCATTGTCCCGACCACCGAGCTCGATATCCCCGAGGTGACCAGCGAGACCAGAAACACCGACGCCGCCGCGGCACCCAACAGCGGGGTCAGTGTCCGGTAGGCCGTTTCGATCTCGGCGACATCGCTGTGGCCCTGGTGAAAGGCGCTCGCCGCCATCATCACCATCGCCATGTTCACCATGCCAGCGATGGCCAGCGCGATCATCACCTCGATATTGGAATAGCGGAGCACCTTGCCGCGATCCTCTTCATTGCGGATCAGGGCGCGGGTCTGGGTCAGACCGGAATGCAAATAGATCGCGTGCGGCATCACCGTTGCGCCGATGATCCCCACCGCGATGGTTAGGGCGGCGGCGTCAGGCAGGGTCGGCGTCACCAGACCAGCCGCCGCAGCACTCCAGTCGACCGGCGCGATCGAGAGTTGGATGAGGTAACAGAGCCCGATGATGGCGACCATCGTCCCGATGATCAGCTCCATCGGCCGGAAGCCGTGCCGCTCGAAGATCAGAATGCCATAGGTGACGATGGCGGTTGCGACCATACCCCAGATCAGTGGTAGGCTGAAGATCAGCGACAGGCCGATCGCCCCCCCGAGGAACTCGGCGAGATCAGTCGCCATGGCCGCGACTTCACTGACGCACCACATGACCCAGACAACGGGCTTGGGAAACTGGTCGCGCGACATCTCAGCAAGGTTCTTGCCCGTCACGATGCCGAGCCGGGCCGACAGCGCCTGAAACAGCATCGCGATGAGATTGGCGAGCAGCACCACCCACAGGAGCTGGTAGCCGTAGCCCGATCCCGCCTGAATGTTCGTCGCATAGTTGCCGGGGTCCATGTAGGCGATGGAAGCGATCACGGCCGGACCCGCAAAAAGAAGCTTGCCCGAAAGACCGCGGCGTTGGCCGGATAGAACGGCGGACATTCCCGAGCGAGTGCGTTCTGTGCTGATCAACGCGGCACTCCGAGTTTTGCGACATACTATTTATAGCCTATGCTATACTTCCTGCAATAGGCTATTTTCGCCAACCGGATTCGCATGCGTCGGGAATGAAATTAAGCCTCGGCTATCTTATGGATTTCCTACTCGGTATGGTACCGCTGCGATTGAATCTCTGCCGGACCTAGATCTGGAAGTGCAGCTATGGACGAAGCGAACACTGAGGCACTGGAAGCACCTCCTTCGGAGGAGGCCAGCCGTTTTGCCCGTGCGCGTGCGGCCCAGGCCAAAGCCGTCCTAGAGGATTACGTTGAGATGATCGGGGATCTCATTGCGACTCATGGAGAGGCGAGGGTCGCCGATATCGCGGAACGCATGGGAGTGGCGCAACCGACAGCCACCAAGGCGGTGACCCGACTCAAGCGAGAAGGATTTGCCACCTCGAAGCCCTATCGAGGCGTATTCCTCACACCGAAAGGGTCAGAGTTGGCTGACTATGTGCGCACTCGACATCGCACCGTGGTGGCCCTACTCATCGCCGTAGGCGTGCCGAGGGACATTGCCGAAGCCGATGCCGAAGGGATCGAGCACCACGTTTCCGGTCGGACCCTGGCGGCATTCGAGGCATTCGTTGCACGATAAGCTGCCGACGAAACTCATCCCAGTGGCTAAGTCTCCCAGAGGCATTAGTGACTTGCCAAGCATGAACTGCCGAGACGCCGCGCGCCGGCGGTTTCTCACGGTGGGCTCTTGAAGCTCAAGTCGCTGTAGGAATTACCTTGTGGGCTCAACCAATCAGCCAGCTAGGACCTGCAGATGTCCGATTGCACCCATCGCCATGATCATGGTCACGTCCATGATCACCCGCATCGTGATCAGAAAGAGGTCGGCTGTTGTGGCGACGGAACCACGTGCAGTGTCCCGATAGCATCCTCTTCGTCGACAGGCGCGGGTCGAAGCTTTCGCGTCAGCGGCCTCGATTGCGCCGAGGAAGTCGCCATCCTGAACAAGGCGGTTGGCCCCGAGGTCGGCGGCACCGACCATCTGGCCTTCGACGTGCTGAACGGCCGGATGATCATCCTGGAAGGAGCACGGTCGGTTCCGGACGATCGTATCGTTGAAATCGTTGCCGAAACCGGGATGAGCGCCGAGCTTTGGGACGACGACAGCGCTGCCGCGGACCAAGTGGCTCATCTCGGTCGTCAACGGCAGTTCACGTTGCTGAGTGGCGTATTCTGGAGCGCTGGCTTGCTCTGGCACATATTGGAGACTGGCCTCTCGGGGGCGCTCAGTCTCTTTGCCGGACATGGGGAAGAGCCGATGCCGGTCCCCGAGGCCGGACTATTCGCGCTCGCAATCCTGTTCGGTGTCTGGCTCGTCGCCCCGAAAGCCTGGTCGTCGGCGCGGCGGCTTTCTCCCGACATGAACCTCCTCATGGTCGTCGCGATCGCCGGCGCTATCGGGCTCGGCGAATTCTTCGAGGCGGCGACGGTCGCCTTCTTCTTCTGCCTGTCCCTCTACCTGGAGAGTTGGAGCGTGGGACGGGCGCGCCGTGCAGTCGCGGCCCTCCTCGATTTAGCCCCGCCGACCGTACGGGTGATCCGGCCCGACGGCAGCGAGGCAACGGTTCCCGCAGAGGACGTGCATATCGGAGACCAGTTCGTGGTGCGCGGCGGCGACCGCATTCCGCTCGACGGCGAGGTGACGGCGGGCGCCGGTGCGGTCGATCAGTCACCGATCACCGGCGAGAGCGCTCTCATTCCCAAGGAGCCGGGCGACGAGGTCTACGCCGGCACCATCAATGGCGAGGGAAGCCTCACGGTACGCGCGACCAAAGCGGCATCGGACACGATGCTGTCCAAGATCATCCGCATGGTCGGTGACGCCCAGGCGCGCCGCGCGCCGGTGGAGCAGTGGGTGGCGAAGTTCGCGCGCGTCTACACGCCGGCGGTGATGGCTCTCGCGGTCCTTTTGGCGGTCCTGCCCCCGCTACTCTTCGGCGAGGCATGGGTGACCTGGTTCTACAACGCGCTGGTGCTTCTAGTGATCGCCTGTCCCTGCGCGCTAGTAATCTCGACACCCGTCTCGATCGTCGCAGCCCTTGCGTCCGCGGCGCGCGCGGGTGTGCTGGTCAAGGGTGGCGCTTATGTCGAGGCGCCGGGGCGGACGACGGCCATCGCGATGGACAAGACCGGCACCATCACCATGGGCGAACCCGAGGTGACCGCCGTCCACCCCCTACGGGAACGGAGCGAACGGGACCTCCTGTCGCGAGCGGCCGCCCTCGAGGCGCGTTCCTCGCATCCGCTTGCGCGCGCCATCCTCGCTCGCTCGGAGCGTGATGGCATCCCCGCGATTGTCGCCGAGGACACCCGCACCATCCCAGGCCGGGGCTTGGAGGGGCGCTTCGACGGACAAGCGATCTGGCTCGGATCCGATCGATTTGCGTCCGAACGAGGGTTCGCCGACGCGATCCCAGCAGGCCTCAAGTCCGAAATCGAAGAGAAAGGAAACACGCTCGTCGTGGTCGGTGACGAGATGGGCGTCATCGGTGTCCTCGAGCTACGCGATCGCATCCGGCCGGATGCGGGGGCGATCATCGCCAGGCTCCGTGCACAGGGTGTCGGCACGATCGCGATGCTCACCGGCGACAACGCCAATACCGCGCACGCGGTCGCGGCCGAGGTGGGCATCGATCCGGCCTGCGTCTGGGCCGAGCTGTTGCCCGAGGACAAGGTGATCGCCGTGGAGGAACTGGTCGCCACCCATAACGTGGTCGCTATGATCGGGGACGGCGTCAACGACGCGCCGGCAATGGCACGCGCACACTACGGTATCGCAATGGGTGTTGTCGGCTCAGATGCGGCGATCGAGGTCGCCGACATTGCGCTGATGACCGACGATGTCAGCAAAATTCCATGGCTGATCGACCATTCGCGCCACACGATGCGCATTATTCGCGAGAATATCGGTATTTCGCTTGCGACCAAGGCCGCCTTCGTCGGCTTGACGGCGTTCGGTATTGCATCGATGTGGGGTGCGATTGCCGCAGATGTGGGGGTCTCGCTGTTGGTCGTCGCCAACTCGTTGAGGCTTCTGAACCCCCGCAAGGCCGTGACGTCAATAGAGCGGTCGTCCCCCTCGAAAGCGACCTCGCCCGCCGTGCCCGGGAAGTGACCGACCTGACATGCTTCAACCGGCACCCGAATGCTACATCAGCGTTACGACGCAGATCGCGGTGATCAAGACGACTGCGAACATCGAGAAGGCGGCCAAGCCAAGCGTCTGACCCATTCGGCGATTGGGTTGCTCCACCTTCATCCAGAGCTCTTCGGCCGTCTCCGGAAATTCGAGCGCGGCACTGTTTGACCCGCCGCGCAACGAGTAGCGCATTGCCCAACGCCGTTCTTCAGCGCGATTCCAACCCATGAATGCGATCATGATCGCCGCGAGCATAATGAGAGAAGACGGAACCCATATGATGTAACCACCGAGCGTCTCATCAGTCATCGCAGACCAACCATAAAGGCGGCCTGTAACATCGTAGGCGGGATAAATGACGACTTCCTTTAATGTCGTCAGCGAACCCAGCAATATGTTCGAGATGATGGCGCAGAACAACAACAGGATCCGTCCGGCCTGTGGCGGACCTTCTGGAGCGTCGCGCCGATCGAGCACCACGGCGAAGAAATTCAGTCCAGCGAGGATCATCCCAACGTGCGCCAGGATGAGGAACAGTGGCTTGTCGAGCGCGGCATTGTGCACGGCAGGCAGCTGCCAAATGTAGAGCGCCGCGACCAGCAGGCCCAAGGCCATCGGCAAAGTGGTGCAGAGCCCGGCAAGCCGCGCCACCATCGGGCGCCGCCCCACGATGATCAGCCATCGGCGCAACCCGGACGGCAGGCCGGCGCGCAGGACCGGCCAGGGATAGGCGATTACGATAAGCAACGGACCTATCAGCCGGACCAGCAGATGCTGCACCTGGTGCAGGGTAAAGAGCCTCGCCGCGGCGGGCGCGATCGGGGCGTCGAGCGCAACGGCGAGGCTCAGGAGCCCCGCGACGAACAGGGCGTGTCGGAACGCCCTGACCGGCTCGCCGACGAGGTGCAGCTGACGCAGCCCCCGCAGGTAGGCGATCGCCGCAAGACCGATCAACAGGAGGGCGACAGGCGAAATCGCCGCCCCCAACGGATCGGCGTGGAGCAGAGCATTCATCGCCTTCCTTCCCCTCTCCGCCGCGCTTTTCCTGCCGAGAGAGCATCCACCGCGTGACCAGCGTCATGGGCAGGTTGCCGGGACGCACCCGCGGATGGCCTGGCTGCGCGGTGCTGTTTCTGATTGGCGCGGCACTGTGGGCGGTCTCGACCTACGTGCCGTCGCGAATGCCGGCGTGGGGGCCCTACGAATTCTCGTGGCCTATCTGGCTCGCCGTCACGCTGTCCGGCCTCTGGTTTCAGCGCGGTCTGTCCCGCCTCGCTCCCGTGGACCGGCCTGGCCCCTGGCGCCGGATCGCCTTCTGGGCGGGCCTCGCGCTGATCTACGGCGTCACGCAGACCGGATTCGAATACCTTGCCCAACGGATGTTCTTCATCAACCGGCTGCAGCACGTGGCGATGCACCACGTCGGCCCGGTTTTGCTGGCCTTGAGCGCGGGCGGGCCCGCCATCCTGGCCGGCGCACCGGGCTGGGTGCGTCGGGCATGCGACAGCGCTCCCGCAACTCTCTTCATGGCTTTTGTCCAGCAGCCGCTCGTGGCCGCGTTCCTCTTCGTGGGTCTGTTCTGGCTCTGGCTGATTCCGCCTGTGCATTTTGCCGCGATGATCGACCCCGGCCTGTATCAGGTCATGAACTGGTCCATGGCGGTCGATGGCATCCTCTTTTGGGCGCTCGTGCTCGACACGCGCGTCTCGCCACCCGCGCGGGTCGGGTTCGGTGTCAGGGTCGTGCTCGCGGTCGCGGTCATGTTCCCGCAGATTGTGCTTGGCGCGCTGATCAGCTTTGCCACCGAGGATCTCTTTCCATACTACGCCTTCTGCGGGAGGTATTTCCCCGACATTGACGCTCTTACAGATCAGCAGATCGGCGGTCTGGTGATCTGGATACCGCCTGCGATGATGAGCGTCTTGGCGCTGCTTCTTGTCCTCAACAATATGCGTCGCGCAGGGGCAGATATCTAGGCGCAGTCGCATCCTCTTCGCCTTATGCATCTGCGATCAGGCGTTCGATGTCGCGGGTCGCTGCAGCGATATCCGCATCGGCCGTCTCAAATGACGGCCATATCAGCCGCGCCTCCCCCTCGGCGTCGAAGACGTAGATCGACTTGCCGTGCGACACTTCGTAGTTCGCGTCGCCGGGGACATGATCAGCAATCTTGTACGTTACGCGCAGCCGCCGCGTCAGCTTGATGAGTTGATCATCGGTACCGCGCAGTGCCGTCGCCCGCTCGGTGAAATTCACAACGTAGCGGACAAGTTGCTCTAGCGTGTCCCGCTCCGGGTCGACTGTCACGAATAGGATCGAAAGACGTCCGGCATTTTCCCCGAGACTTTGAGTCAGCGCCGTCAGATTTGCCAGGGTCATGGGGCAGACATCCGGGCAGAACGTGTACCCAAAGAACAGTGCGACGATTTTTCCGCGAAAGTCCGTTTGCTTGACGATCTGCCCGTCTGACGCACGAGTTAGCGTGAAATCCAGGTCCGGCATCGAGCCGGAGACGTCCGTTCCATACCAGTTTTGGGCGTCGCATCCGGCAAGGGAGATCGCCAGCAGAACCTTGGCGCCAAAGCCCAAAGCCGTGCGGCGACTCAACGGCCGTTCAATAGGGACCATAGATCACCAGGAAGGCGACGCCGAATGCTCCCGCAAAGAACATCAACATGACGCTGAACAGCAGAAGCGCTGCCGTACGGTTAGCGCCTCGCCGCGACGCGGCGTGCTCCTCGGCGCTGATGCCTCCGGGCTGCGGCTCCCCTTGGGGTTCAGAATGTCTCTCGGACACAGAAATCTCCAGTCGTCTCGACTGGCGCTAGCCGTCCCTCTCGCAAACCGCACCGATCAGCGCGAGGGACGGGGATTGCGCCCTCTCACCGACTTCTAATTCCTCCAGCTGCTAGAGCTTCAACCACTATCCCGTCGAGGACCGTCGACGTCTTTGGCTAGCATTCTTAACTACGCAACGACGATCGTTGCTCATCGTAGGGGCCGCGGTTCCTGCAGAAGCTCAGGAAATGCCTGTCAGCATCTTTCACCGCGATGCCCTTGTCGGCGACCCAGGACCGCCACTCAGATTCCAAGTGATGAACGTCCCAGCCGGGCGCGGCGCCACGTGCCAGAGCATAAGTGTCAGGATCGAGACGCAATGCAGCTACCAGGAAAGACTGGACGGCATGCTCCTCCATCGCACGCTTTCGATGCACGACCACATTACTGCCCCGGATCACAAAAGCGTAATCTGGCATGTGATCGTGCTGATCATCATCAGCGATTATCTTGCTGATTAAACGACGAAATTCTTTATCTGTAGAACCCGACCCGCACTTCTCACGTAGAGTTCCAAGTCCAACCTTCCATTCTGACTGCATGCCACAATGTTTTCTCGCCAATTCATATAACCTCCTCTCTAATGGCTTCCGAAGAAGGAAGTATTGTTTATTCAGTTCAAGAACATTGTTATTCTCAATAGCATCCCACACCCAATCCGACAGTGTGATTTCGACGTCGAGCATTCTCCCATCACGTGTTTCACGGACAATTTCAGCTGATTCTATCAAGCCAAATACCTTAAAATACTCTCGATTTCCTTGGCGGAGGTTAGTTTCAATTTGAGTCCCCTGCAATCGGCGAAGTGCATCTTTCAGCAGTTCGTAACCGCGGCCTGAGGTTTGCCGATTGGTCGCCACAAGCAAATCATACGCTTTGAAACGCATCGACCGATGTACCTTCCGGTCCTCATTCAATGCCGCCATGCACTGGCTAATACAGTAGATCAGAACATCTCGATCGTGCACCGTCGCAAGACCATAACGGGATGGCGAAATTTCAATCCAATTGCCGCCGCGCTCATAACGACGAGACCGCATATCGGGCTTAGTCGATAGCGAAAACACGGGGTGTTCCATCGAAGACATATCGCCCTTTGGCACCGCATCTACGATATCGCAGACGAACAGGTCCCTTTGGGGATGCCGGTCCGGGAGTAGGGGAGAGCGGTCAATCGTCACTTCACACACTCGCTATCCGGAGATTCGTCATTTTACACACGCGCGCGAGCATCTTCGTCATTTCACACACCATTCGTCAATGAACTTCGTCATTCCACACACCCCAACAAAGGGATGCAACCAAAGGGAGAGCTACTCCCAACGTCACTTCACCCACCAAGGATCGTCACTTCGCACACCGTTTTTCGTCACTTCACACACCAGGTCTCACGTAGAATGCCTGAAAACCTCAGTTATGTCAGGCATTTACCGCTAAAACTCAAACCCGTAACTCTATCTCTAACTGATTCTAACTCTCCACGGTCTCGATTGTTGCTCACGGCAGAGCCGTGATAAACCGTGGGTGGCGTGGGCTACCACACGATAGCCGTTGGGGTTCAGTGCATTCCCTAGGCGGAAAGAATGCACCATCTAACGTGCGATTACGGTCATTGGCTCGGATCGAAAACCCTGTCTTTTTCAACAGAGAGCAATAAAAGATCGCCTGCGCGATGTCATATCGGCAAGTCGGTAAGATATATTGATCACGCGATCAACTTAATATAGTAAGATTCATGTAAAAACGCGCCTTGGAAGTTCCATAATATAACTTATGCGTCAGTCGCTTGCAGCGCGATAGCCTCGCGTTGTCTTCTGCCGCGAGAGTTCGATGAGTGCATCGATCGCAGATCCTGCAGACGGGTATAAATCTCGACGCAAACGACAGCTCACGCCGATCCGGCCCCACTCTCGCACGAGCGCCCATTCTCCGAACAATGTGCGCTGCACGGAGAGAGCGTAGAAGCGGTGCTTGTTGCTGCTCCGATCGATGCACCGTAGGTGCAAGTCAATCGGGAAAAGATCGAGCTGGACTGTCACAGGAACTCCTTACGAGTGAACGTCGACCGCGCAGCCGGATGGCAATGATAGAGCGTAAGTCTCAAGACGTTGAGGCGCATAGACGGCATCGTCCACGGCGAAGATTACCTGGGTCTATTTGCTGCCGGAACGCCAGAATTCAGCCATCGCTCGCGGCGCGGACATAGGCGTACAGGGTAGGCTTGGAGATGCCCATCATCGCGCAGATCCTCGCGGCGGTGAGTCTCTTTTCACGATAAAGCTGAACCGCAAGGGCCCGCTTGTCAGCGTCGAGCGCACTCGGACGGCCGCCAAGTCGCCCGCGGGCTCTCGCGGCAGCGAGGCCCGCTTGTGTGCGTTCACGAATGAGATTGCGCTCGAATTCAGCGAGAGCGCCGAAAAGGTGGAAGGTGAGTTTCCCAGTCGAGGTCGCGGTGTTAATCGTCTCGGAGAGGCTCTCCAGGGCTACCCCGTGCTCTTCGAGGTAGAGCGCCCAGGCTATAAGATCTTGCAGCGAACGACCGAGACGATCGAGCCGCCAGATGACCAGGGTATCCCCGGTGCGCAGGAGCTCTTTGACCTTTTCTAGCCCCGGCCGTGCAGACACGGTCCCGCTCGCTTTGTCCGCGAGAACCTTCTCGCAGCCAGCCTTTTGAAGCGCGTCGCGTTGCAGGTCGAGATTCTGCTCAATCGTAGAGACCCTAGCGTAGCCGATCTTCATGGGGCGTTCCTGCTGGAGAGTTAGACAACCCGTCAATGCCAGAGAATGATTAACATTGATTTCTTGACTGAGTTATTTGCCGCGTCAGCCGTGGAAAGGAGTTCAATCTCCAGCCGATTTGCACTGGGCAAGAAACCGTCCGTTTTCCTGACGGGGCCGGGGGTGCAACACGTGCTTGCATCGCGCGCGTCATCGAAGGGCGAGGCTCCCGCGTCCGTCTGATCCTGCCCCGTTCGAGTGGACGCCGATGATAGGCTTTCGAGCCAAGCAATGGAGTGTCCGAGGAGCTAGAGACGTCGCCGTATGTCGGGCTTCTCCAGGGGCGCGAGACATGAGGAGGAGGCGACACCAGATGGACTTCGGCAACGTCCGCTTGCTAAAATTATGGCGGAAATCGGCAGGCAATTTCTCCTAGTAGATTGATTCCAACGTTTGGAACCCTCTGTTTCGAGCGGCGATGATATCATCGGGATCGGCTTTCCAGACGAATGGTTTTGGGTTCGCCGCATTGTATTCGCTCACGAAGCGGTTGATGGCGGCCTGAAGATCGACGACGGAATAGAAGACGCCGTGCTTGAGCCTGCGCCGGGTGAGCTTGGCGAAGAAGCCTTCGACGGCATTGAGCCAGGAGCACGAGGTTGGCGTGAAGTGGAAGGTCCAGCGCGGATGGCGGTCGAGCCAGGCACGGACCTTGTCCTTCTTGTGCGCGGCGTAGTTGTCGAGGATCACATGGATGGCCTTATCGGGCGGCACCTCGCGCTCGATGCGGTTGAGGAAGCGGATGAACTCCTGATGGCGGTGGCGCTGCATGTTCTGCCCGATGACCGTACCGTCGAGCACGTTGAGTGCGGCAAACAGCGTGGTGGTGCCGTGGCGTTTATAGTCGTGGGTCATGGTGCCGGCGCGGCCCTTCTTCATCGGGAGGCCGGGCTGGGTGCGGTCGAGCGCCTGGATCTGCGATTTTTCATCGACCGACAGCACCACCGCATGAGCCGGTGACCACGAAGTAGGTGAACGAGAGCGTCGCGATGAAGCCCCCGAACGTGACACCGAAGAGGATGACCACGTAGCTCATCGGGAGGCCCGCGATGCTCACGGGTCTCGTCAGCGCCTGAAAGCACGGACGGCTCATGAGTATCCGGACAGGAGCGTTGCGGCGCCGAAAAGGATCGCAAGGCCGATGAGGACCGAGCCGGCGAACATCCAGTTCATGCGGCCCGTCGCGAAGGCGAGGCCGACACCGGCCAGAGCGACCAGGCCGATGGCGCGACCGAGCGTCCCCGTCAGCGCCTCGCCGAGCGTGGTGAAGAAGTTCGTGACCGGCGAGAGGTCCTGCGCCATCGCCGCGCTCGCACCCACCACGGTGAGCACCGTCGCAAGACCCGCGATACGGCCTGCCTTCTTCAGTTGAATTCCCATACGCCGCTCCTTTGCATTTGGGGGCTGGTGGACACCTCACGCACCGCAGCCCCGCTCACAGGAACTCGACGCTCAGGCTCTGACGTCGCCGGCGCGTACCCGGCGGCGGCAGTGATGGTGGCGACGTACGCCTGCGTTTCGCGAAAGGGCGGCACGCCGCCATGCTCGATCACGCGATGCGGGCCGGCGTTGTAGGCGGCGAGCGCCAGGCGAACGTCGCCGAAGCGAGCGAGCTGCGCCGTGAAGTACCGCGCGGCTCCATCCAAATTCTCGGCGGGATCGAAGGGATCGGAGACACCGAGGAGGCTCGCAGTCTCCGGCATAAGCTGCCCGAGACCTTGCGCGCCTTTCGGCGACGTCGCCCGCGGATCGAAGCGGCTTTCCTGATCGATCAGCGCCACGAAGAGATCGGCGAACTCGATGGCGGCGAGACCGGCAGCGCGCGGCCCTGACCCTCCCGCGTGACGCAGGCCGACTGCGTGTGCCATGGCGCGAAGCCGGGCGCGGCCAATCGAACTCGGAGCAGAAATCGGAGCTCCCTGGGGCGGACCGGCGGCCATGGTCACGGCGCCATGCGACCCGAACTCCATCACTGTCGCAATCGATGGACGTGCGTCGACGCATAGGAGCATCGGTAGGAGCAACAGGGAGCGCATCAGGCGAAGAGGTCGAGGGCCATTGTCCGGCTGAAAGCAACAACCAACGAAAGCAGGAGCGTGTATGGCCATGCCGGGGCGGTTAAGAGTGCGCCCTCAAGCTCCACGGCAGGAAGAATATCGATCAGATTGGGGCTGGTGCGGACGAGTTTGTCGGAGTCGACAGCGGCGGCAACGATTATGGCCGCCGAGCTAACGTGCCACAAAAGCTCGAACGCGCGGTTGCATCTTGATTTATGCTTCTTCTTCGGTAGAAATCCGCCCCTTGAGTGTCTTCACCGGGGATCCAGGGTATGAATACGCCTTTATCGTCCGGAAACATGCTTTGGTGATAGGATAGAACGGCATTTGCCGAGCGAATGCGCTTCGGCTCACCGTTTCTTGAGATGAACACTTGGGATTCGCTTCCATCGGAGCGGACGCCAAACACCAGCCAGTGGGTCTTACCGCTCTCTTCATCTCGAATGGGGTGATATCGAAGCGTCCCACCGGCATCCAAGAACGGTCGCACAACATTGCCGAGCAGCACCTTTCCCTCTGTGTCTGGCTTCCTCATGCGACCTCCCCTTTTCAAAGAGAGATCAGCATAGAGATCCACAAGCCGCGAGGCCACGACGACGCACGCAGTTCAGAAAGTGAGGTCTATAACGCAGCTCTGACACAGAATGTCAAATCGGTTCAGATTGAAGATTTAGACCATTTTATGATGCTCACCTTCCCCTCGGAGGGGTATGCGCTCAATGAAGCTTCGCGTTTTGCGAGGGTGTTTTGCCGGTATGCGCTTGATTTTTCGACCAGCGAAGGTGGCCGCCGTGCGCGGAGCACTGTGGCGAAAATCTGAACTCGAGGGACCATCAGGGCCGAGGCTTGTCAACGTCGCTTACGCTATCCCCAACAAACTACGCCGCTGACAAATTCCGCCAGATCTCCGGCCGGCTTGAAGACCGGTCACCGCCAACGTCTTGGCGATATGGAGGCGGAGAAGTCCGATGAAGAGCGCGTCTTTCTCCTCCGGCTTGATAGGCTCGCTTTCATCGACCGGATCGCGGACAGAGAGGTGGGCGTCGGTCGGATTTGGCGCCGCCATCCCCCAGCGGGTCGCGATGGCGATGCGCTTCACTGTGACCTTGCCGCCTCCGGCGGTGATATCTATCCGTCCGGCCTGGGCCCAGGCGCGGTTCAATGCTTTGGCCGGGCCGCCATTATCATGGCAACTCTTCGCTTCGGCCACGGTCAAGGAGGACAGGTCGGAGGCGCAGGCGATCCAATCGGGCAGGTCGCCACGGGACAAGCGCGTGACTTTGACTCGCCGGCGGCGATCAAGGTCGATGATGCGGCTGCCGAGATGCGCGAAGATCGAAAGGTTGAAGTAGCGTTCCAGATAGGCGCGGGCAACGAAGCGGCCGAACAGGCCAGATAGCGCGACCTTCACCTCGCTGGCCTGTCCAAGCGGTTCCCGGAAAATGAAGGGCGTTCCCACGCCGGTTGGCGCCAACAGCGCGTCCAGGATGGACCACGCGCCATATGCAGCCCCTGGCGTCTGCAACTCTTCGCGAATCCCGGCGTCCTCGATCTCCGAGACGTCGAGGTTGACGGTCGCGCCCGTGCCAGGGCTGAATGCTGGCGGATCGTAATTGTGCAGGCAGGTCCTCGTCATAGCGCCAGCGCCCGCTTGAGATCGTCATGCTCGAAAGCGCTGGCCATGCGGCTGATCTCCGCCGATCGAGCGCCGACTGCCTTGGCTGTATCGCGCCAGGTCGCGGTCACGGTTGCGACCTCTTTGATAATCCCGCGGGCCTGCGGCAGGGTGAGAGCAAAAAACTCGGACGCCGCCTCCAGCAGATCGAGCGAACAGGTGCCCTCGTCGAGATCGATATTCGTGGTCAGCACCCGCGCCTTGAGATCGGTCGGAACGGGATTTAGGTCGTATGCCGGCGAGAGAGACCAACCTGCCTTACCCAGCCACAGGAAACCATGATTGCGGAGGTGGTCGTCGACATTGGAGATCAGCACATTGAAGACGACACGCCGATAGAGGGCATGGGCGTCCGTCTTCCCCTGAGCGCCGTGTTGAGAAAGGGCATCGACGATCTCCGGATAGCTGCCGCGCTCGCCGTCCTTAGCGCCCATCATCGCCATCGCCGACAGGAACGGGATGCGGATCGCACCGTCGCGATCGAAGCGTCGCGACAACATGACCGCCTTGCCGGCGACGTCGATCAGCTCGTGTTGAGGCGTGCCAATACCTGCCTGGCCGGCTAGCCGCAGCGCGATCTCTTCCCAGGTCTCCATACTGTAGTCATCGGTCTCCTTCGGGAATTTCGCTATCGAGAGGTGACCATGTTGGTCGATGACCGACGCCTTCGGTCGGGCACCGCCAAGGGAGGAGCCTGGGGCAAAGATGAGCTGCAGGTCTTCATCCGTTTCCTCGTCCCGGAGAATCCGTTCGGTGATCTGGAGCAACCGGCCAAGCTCGATTAGGGCAGGAACGCCCGCGCGGATCGGCGCTTGGAAGATCTCTTCGCCGACCCAGCGGAAGCGGAGCGCGCCAAGCCGGGTCTCGTCGGCGACGCCGAGCAGGTAGTCGCTTTCTACAAGCGTGCGAACCGCGCGGCCTTCTCGATCGGCGAGACGGCGTTCGGCGCGCTGCATGAGGCGCCGGCCCCAGGTATCCGGCGCTGAGTCGCCGATGGAGCCGAAAGTCGCAAGACCGGCTGGAGGGGCGAAGGCGCCGCGGGTCAGAGCAAGAGCTGGCTCCAGGGAGAAGCGGTCCGGGTCCTCAAGCCATGCACTGTCATATTCGAAGAGGATGGTCTCGGTGCCCCGGACGCGATTGCTCCTCGCCAGTCCGATCGGGCGTGTGCGGCCGTCCAAATCGATATGGACCTCGAAGTCAGCCATCACGGGACGATCCGGGTGGCCGCTTGAGGTGGACATGCTTGGGCAGGTCGGCGCTGGCGAGTGCTTGCCCGACGCTGTCGTTGCTGATGTCGGCGACCTGGCTCAGGCCGTCGAGCAGGCCAAGCGCTTGCAGGACGCCGGCATAAATGCCGACACTGACGTTGGTGTCCCCGGCTTCGACCCTTTGCAATGTCGAGCGAGACGTGAAGGCGCGCTCGGCTACGACCGCCATCGGCAGCCGTCGGCGTCGACGGGCATCATGGATGTCCGCCCCAAGCTTGCGCAGCGCGCGGCGCACCGCAGCAGGAGGGTTGTGTGGAGTGGGCATTTTGGCACCTTCGCACTACAGATCGACCAAATATGTAGCACGAAGATTACAATTCTTCTAGGTCCTTTAGGGTCTCATCTCTGGAGAGAACGAAGGTTCGATCTTACCGCCGTCGTGACGGCATCGACCGGGCCCCTCCGGACGTCGGCGATCGCGGTGATCGTGCCCCGAGAAAGTGGACGGGGTTATGCCGCCATTCGCTCTGCTTCGGCTGGTGATCGATAGCCGAGTGCGGAGTGGAGGCGGCGGGGATTGTAGAAGCCTTCGATGTACCCGAACAGGTCGCGGCGTGCGGCGTCTCGTGTCGGGTAGATCTGGAGGTGGACGCGCTCGACCTTGAGCGTGTGGAAGAAGCTCTCCATCGGGGCGTTGTCGAGGCAGTTGCCCTTGCGGCTCATGGACGGCGTTATCCGTGCTGCAGCAAGGACTTGGCGATAGCTGTCGGCGGCGTACTGAACGCCACGGTCTGAATGATGGACGAGACCGGGTGGCGGCCGCTGGCGTTCGATGGCCATCCTGAGCGCATCTATCGCGATCTCGGCGTGGAGCGTCTGGCGCATGGCCCAGCCGACCACCTTTCGGGTTGCCATGTCGATGATGGCGGCGAGGAAAAGCCAGCCTTCGCCGGTCGGGACGTAGGTCAGATCCGCGAGCCACACCTCATTCGGCCGAGCCGCCACGAAGCGTTGCCCAAGCCGGTTCGGTGCGATGGGGAACGCATGCCGGCTGTCCGTCGTGCGCACCCGGCGGGGCAAGGCAGCCCTTCCCCGGAGCCCGGCCCGCCGCATGAGCCTTGCGACGCGATGGCGCCCGATACCCCGCCCGACTGCACGCAGCACCGCGTGAACGCGAGGCGCGCCATAGGTGCCGGCGCTGCCCTCGTGGATCGCCCGGATGTGCTGGAGCAAGGCCCTGTTCTCACCGGCTCGGCGGCTCTCCGGCCGTCCCCTCCAGGCGTAGTACCCGCTCGGCGAGATCCCAAGCACCCGGCACATCATCCGAACCGGCCACATGCCGCGATGCTCATCGACGAACCCGAACGTCACCGGGAGGCCGCTCCGAAGATGAGCGCGGCTTTCCTAAGAAACACACGGCGGCTCCGGCACGGGCGCCAGCTCATAACCGAGCGTGCGGGCACGGCGCTGGAGATTGGCGAGGACACGCGTTCGGTGCCGTTCTTCGTATGCGTTGGCACCCGGATCACAATACGCCATCCCAAAGCGGAGCGTGTTGTAGAAGAGAACCGCGATCTTGCGCGCCGTGGCTGTGACCGCTTTCTGCTTGCCGATCCGAGACGAGAGGCGGCGGTAGAACGCGCCAAGCGCCGTCTCACTCCGCCCAACCGTAGTCGCCGCCAACCGCAAGAGCGCGGCCGCGCGGTTGGACGAGCGCCGGGTCCGCGACGACAGGAGCTTGCCGCCCGAGATCTTGTTGCCCGGCGCGAGGCAGAGCCACGAGGTGAAGTGCTTCGCGCTCGGCCAGGCGGACAAATCGGTGCCGCACTCGGCGACAAGCTTCAACGCGAGGGACGGGCCGAGACCGTGGATCTGGGTGAGGTCGACGCCCAGAACACCGTGAAGTGCGGCACGCACATCGAACGCCGGTGCGCCGACCGGCTTTTGTCGTTGCCGTGCCTTGGGCATCGGCCCTGCCGCCTTGCTTCTGCTACTTCTGAGGGCCGAGACCGCGGCTTCTAGGCGGCGATCGCAATCGAGGATCTTGGCCTGGTAGACCTCGTAGAGCTCGAGTGCCTGGGTCAGCGCGAAGAGATGTTCGTCCCGGTCGTTCCCAACCAGCGATTCCCGGATCGTCTTGGTGGAGGACCGGCATCGCACATCCCTGAAAGAGGCGAGCACATCCGGGTCCCGCTCACCGGCCACGATGGCGCGGATGATCCGCATCCCCGTTGCGCCGGTGATGTCGGACACGACGTGATGGAGTTGCAGGTTCATCTCCATCAACGCCTTTTGCATGTGCTGAATGTGGGCGGCGGCGTACTCCACCAGCCGCTCCCGCTGGCGCAGATAAGCCCGCAGGGTGGCGATCTCTGCCTCCGGTCGGAAGCTGGCGCGCAAGAGGCCGTAGGAGTGAAGTTGGCGCAGCCATCCGGCGTCGCTGACGTCGGTCTTTCGTCCCGGCACGTTCTTGGCGTAGCGGGCATTCACGAGAATGACCTCGAACCCATAGCTCTCGAGCACCTCGAACACCGGGATCCAATAGACCCCGGTCGATTCCATCGCCACGCTCGTCACACCGCAGGCTCGAAACCAATCCGCCAGTTCGTGGAGGTCACGCGTGAACGTGCCGAAGGAGCGGACAGGCGCGTCCGTGCAGTCAGGGTTCACCGCAGCCATATGCAGGGTCGATCCGATGTCGAGTGCCGCGGCGCCAGGGTTGACCAGCTTCAGGTCCTGGCCACCTGTTGTCGTCTTGGGCATAGCATCCTCCCCGTTGGGCAGGAGGGCGTGGGCTATGCCATTCGTTCATCTTCCTAACCGGGATCACCGCCGCAGGCGGCGTCACCATTCTCAAGTGCGCATGAACCCATGGGCCACGTTTTTTGACGGGGTCGACGCCACCAATAAGCTGACGGCCGCTGCCCTCCTGAGCCGGAGCGTATCCCACTCGTTTCTATCACGCACAGGCGGGCGCCGGCCCGGGACCGTTTTTTAGAATGTCGCGCTCCATCTGGGCCTTCTGAAGCTCCCGCTTCAACCGGGCATTCTCCGAAGCGAGATCGGCCAGGGACGGCGCCGCCGCCTGCGTTGTGGGGCGCCGCTGCGGCGCCGTCCCTTCCGCGCCGTACTTGGTCATCCAACGCCGAAGCACCGTCTCGTGCAGCCCGAGCTCCTCAGCCACGCGCACGATCGGCTGGCCACTCGTCGCCACGCGCTCAACCGCCTCTCGCTTGAAAGCCTCCGGGAAAACCCGCCGTCGTCTCTCGCTCATCTTGGGACACTCCGTCGTTGGCTCGAAAGCCTATCATCGGTGTCCACTCAAACGGGGCAGGATCAAGGTGTCGAAGCTGTGCAAGCAGATCGACGAGCGCGTCGGTGCCTTCCTGAAGCGCCCGCTCGAGGGCGAGTGGCCTATCTCTGGCTCGACGCGACTTACCTCAAGGTCCGCGAGGACGGGCGCATCGTCTCGGTGGCGGCGATAATCGCCGTGGCCGCGAACCGGGACGGGCGTCGCGAGATCGTCGGTCTCCACATCGGCCCCTCGGAGGCCGAGACGTTCTGGTCGGCCTTCCTCAAAGACCTTCTGCGGCGTGGGCTGCGCGGCGTGAAGCTCGTCATCTCCGACGCCCACGACGGCCTCAAGGCCGCAATCGCGCGCGTGATCGGCGCGACCTGGCAGAGATGCCGCGTGCACTTCATGCGGAATGCGCTCTTACACGTTCCGAAGGGCCAGCACACGGTCGTCACGGCGGCGATCCGGCAAGCCTTCCTGCAGCCCGATCGAGCCGGCGCCGGCGAAACCTGGCGCCACGCCGCCGACCAGCTCCGCGTCCGCTGGCCCAAGCTCGGCAGACTCATTGACGAGGCCGAGCACGACGTCCTTGCCTACATCACCTTCCCCAGCCAACACCGGACCAAGCTGCACAGCACGAACCCGCTGGAGCGTCTCAACAAGGAGGTGAAGCGTCGGGCCGACGTCGTCGGCATCTTCCCCAACGAGGAGAGCATCGTGCGTCTCATCGGCGCCGTCCTCCTCGAGGCCAACGACGAGTGGCAGCTCCAGCACCGCTACTTGCAGATCAAGGGGATGCCCGAGCTCGATGCGCCGCCGGCCGA